>JAICEG010000005.1 GCA_025924295.1 Vicinamibacteria bacterium | reverse complement strand
TCAGTCTGCGAGCAGTCATGGGCCTCCTTCAAGGAATGCGTGAAGGAGGGATTATCTACCAGCTTTTGAGCGACTGGCTATGGGCTGGCGGCAAAAAATCACCGCCAGCTCAAGGATGGGTGCGAGGTGCGCGCCTCTCGCGCAGTGTTGGCACCGCGCCAATCAGGCGGTGCCACAGCGCGCGGCTGGGCTGGACGACAAACGCCTGCCAGACGGGCTTGGGGGCCTCGGCTACAGGCTGATCGGTACTCCGGCGGCCCTGAACGTGGCTGAACTCGTCGCGATACTCCGACGACGACGCAACGATCGCGGCAATCCCCTGGATCGTTCCGCCAGTACGGCGGTCACCCTGCGGAAAGAGCCGACAGAATTCCTCGACGGTATCAACCGGGTCCAGATCGACCGCCAGCGCGTACGCGCGGATCCAGGCGCGCGCATACAGGCCACGCGGCCAACCGGTCAGATCGTTCTTCTCGAGTCCTTCGAGCAGCTCCGGACGAATTCGAAGGTTGGTCGCAATTTCCTCGATCGACACACGATTGCGCGTACGGAACCGTCGCAGCCGCGTCACGAACATCTCCTGAGAGTTCATGTGGTCTCCAGTTATCCCTAGAGAACCAGAGCAATTCCCGCGCCTTGTGACCTCAAGACGCGCCCGGCTCTTTCTCCTTCAAGCAAGGAGACTTATTGGACTCGACGAAACTGTAACCAGGGCGATGTGCTCCGAATTCGCCCTCTTGGATTACGAATTTCAGGAATGCAGAAATCGAGCCCGCACTCCTGTTCTAACGCCGATGAGCCGATTGTTGAACGCGGGTGGGGAACGGCGCCCGTGGCTTCCGCCACGGGCCGTTAGCCGAGGTGGGGAACGGCGCCTCCAAGATACGAGGCAAGCTGAGTGAGTTCGAATTGCAATCCTGTGTAGAACGGACCGAACTCCGCGAATTTCGCGCTCGCTTCGTCGAAGCGCATCTCGTAAATCAATTTCTTGAAGACCAGCGGATCCTGCGCGAACAGATCGACGCCCCACTCCCAGTCGTCGTAGCCAATCGATCCGGAAATTACCTGAGTGACCTTGCCAGAGTAGTGGCGGCCAATCATTCCATGCTCACGCATCATCGCGGCGCGGCGCTCGAAGGGCTCCGAGTACCAGTTCACGCTCTCGCCTCGACGTTTGTTCATCGGATAGAAACAGACGTAACGCGCGCGTGGCAGCTCGATGAAGAGGCGGCCCATCACACGTTGCCGCTGCGTTTCCATCTCCGCATCGAACGCACGTTCGAATTCATCGCTTCCCGGTTTGTGTGTCGCCCCGAGTTGCTCGTGGAGCTTCCCCGTCATCTCGTACATACCGAGCTCGACGATCGACACGTACGACGTCGTCGCTTCGAGGTACCCACTCAGCTCGGTGCGTGACAAGGCGAGCTGTGTCTGCGCGAGCTGCTCGAAGCCGCGGCGGAAGCAAATGAACATCAGATCGGCCTTGTGCCCCAGCATCTGCACGGCGGCCGTCGATCCCGCATCAGGCACCGCGAGCGCGCTGGCCGCTTCGTCCGACATGCGCTGGAGGTCCGCCTGGCTGGCGCCACGCAGGCGATCCCAGCGGACTCGATACATCAGGTGCAGGATGCTCCAGCCTTCGAGCGATTCAGGGACGAGCGGGTTGTGCATGGGGCAATGTTACTCCGTGGCTCCCGGCTCTAGGACGCCGCATGTCCCGGAGCGTGCACAGCGGTCTTGTCTCTCGAGCCGAAGAACCGGTGCGCCAGCCAGTCCCTGCTGTCGGCAAGGATCTCGTACACGGTGGGGATGACCAGCAGCGTCAGCAACGTGGAGGTCACGACACCGCCGATGACCGTGATCCCCAGTGGCGCACGGAAATCACCGCCTTCACCGCTTCCGAGCGCTACCGGCACCATCCCCGCCACCAGCGCGAACGTCGTCATCAGGATCGGACGCAGGCGGACACGACCGGCCTGGATGAGCGCCTCGCGTCGTTCCATGCCGGCTTCTTCGGACCACTTGGCGAAGTCGATCAACAGAATGGCGTTCTTCGCCACGATCCCCACCAGCAGGATGACGCCAATCATGCTCATGATGTTGAGTGACTCACCGGTGATCATGAGGGCCAGCATCACGCCGATCAGCGACAGCGGCAGCGACAGCATGATCGAGAACGGCTCGAGGAACGAGCCGAACTGCACGACCAGGACGAAGTACATCAACAGAACCGCGACGCCGATCGCCACGAACATCTGCGTGAAGATCTCCTGCTGTTCCTCCGTCTCGCCGCCCTGACTGAGCGAGTAGCCGGTGGGAAACGTGATCGAGTTCTGGACGCGGGCCATGGTGTCGCCGACCACCGCCGAGAGCGGACGATTCTCGGTGTTGGCCTGGACGACAATCACTCGATCGCGATCGAGATGGTCGATGCGGGCGGGCCCGATCGAGGGTGTCACGCGCGCCACTTGTCCGAGCGGGATGCTGCGATCGTTATCGCCTCCGACCAGCAGCGGCAACGATTCGAGATCGGCCACGACCGTTCGCGACTCGGGCGCGAGCCGGATCGTGACATCTCTCGTCTCGCCTGACGGGTCAATCCAGTCACCGACATCGATGCCGGCGAACGCCGGACGCAGGGCCTGCGCGACCTGCCCAACGGTTACGCCAAGCGACCCCGCCAGCGCTCGATCGAGTTGCACATCGAGCTCCGGCTTCTGACCCTTGGTCGAGAGACCGACGTCGACCGCTCCCGGTACTTTCCGCATCTCGTCAGCAACCGCTTGCGCAAGCTTCGTGAGCTCCGACGCATCGGGCCCTCGCACCTGCAGCTGAATCTGCTTCTCCCCGGGGTTGAATCCTGTGCTGATGGCGGACGTCACGCCACCGAGACGATTCAGGTCGGAGCGAATATCCGCCACGATGTCCAGCTGCGACCGTTCCCGTTCGCTCTTGGGCGACAGTTTGACGTAGATCACACCTTCGTCGACCGCATCACCTTGTCCCCCGACCGCCGTGTACACGTACTGCACCTCGGGCCGAATGCGCGCGATGCGTGAGACCTCCTGCGCCTTCAACTGCGTGTAGGCCAGGTTCGATCCGGGAGGCGTTTCGATGTCGATAGCAAACTCGGACGTATCCATCTCCGGGACGAACCCGGCGCCAACGACTCCGAGCGCCGGCAGAGCGAGCGCGGCAACGAAGGTCACGACCGCGAGCCCAACCATCGAGTAGCGATGGTCGAGCGCCCACGCGATCACGCTCTTGTAGCGTTCCGCCTGCCGATCGAACCAGTCATTGAAGCGACCGAGAAGCCGCGAGATGAACGAGCGCTGCGCCATCGGCGTGTGCGGGTCCGGCCAGTACGCCGACAACATCGGGTCGAGCGAGAAAGAGACGAACAACGACACGAGCACCGAGCACACAATCGTCAGGCCGAATGGCTTGAACCACTGTCCGGCGATCCCGCCCAGGAAGGCGATCGGAATGAACACGACGACAATCGACAGCGTCGTCGCGGTCACCGCCAGGCCAATCTCGTCGGTCCCGTCGAACGCAGCCTTGTAGTGCCCCTTCCCCATCTCGACGTGGCGCACGATGTTCTCTCTCACAACAATCGCATCGTCGATGAGGATGCCGATAGACAGAGAGAGTCCGAGGAGCGACATGGTGTTGAGCGTGAAGCCGTAGGCCCAGACCGCGACGAAGGAGGCGAGCACCGACACTGGAAGCGCCAGGCCGGTGATGATCGTCGAGCGCCACGAGTTCAGGAACAGGAAGACAACAACCACCGTGAGTGCGGCGCCCTCGATGAGTGCCTGCTGCACACCGGCGACCGAATCGGCCACACGGACGCCGGCGTCGGTGACGACGCGGAGCGTCACCCCCGAGGGCAGCGTCTGTTGAATGTCGGCAACGCGGGCGCGGATCTGCTCCGCGACCGCAGTCGTACTGAATCCAGTCGACTTGAGCACGTCGATGCCGACCGCGGCTTCGTCGTTGTAAAGGGCGAACGAACGTGGCTCTTCTGTCGCATCACGAACGTCGGCGAGGTCGCCGAGGCGGACGATTCGGCCCTCCGACTGCGAGACCACCAGCTGCTTGAAGTCTGCCGGTGCGTCGAGCCGCCCCTTGAGCCTGATCGTCCGCTCGTCGAGTTCCCCCGCCAGTCGTCCTACCGGCGACGCCAGGTTCTGCGCCTGGAGCGCCTGGACAACCTGGGCAACGCTGATGCCGGTGGCCTGCAGGTCGCGCGGCCTGATCTCGACCACGAGCTCACGTTCGATCGCACCCACCAGATCGACCGACGCGACACCCGAGATTGCCCGCAGCTGGCGCGTGATGTCCGGATCGGCGATCCGCGTCAGTTCCGCGCCGCCGAGGCCGGGTGACGACAGCGTGAGCGACATGATCGGACGATCGGCCGGATCGAACTGCGTCAGGATCGGCTCTTCCATCTCCGTCGGCAGCTCGTTGCGGATCTCGGCGATCTTGTCGCGCACCTCCTGGCTGGCCATGCGCGGATCTTTCGAGAAGTCGAACTCGACGATGATGTTGCCGAAGCTGTCGAGGGAGTTCGATTGCATCCGGTCCACACCGCTGATGCCCGAGATCACTTCCTCGATGGGATCGATGACCTCGCGCTCGACGACGTCCGGTGACGCGCCCGGATACGGGATGGCGATCACGACAACGGGCGCGTCGATCTCCGGGTACTCGTCGGTGTCGAGCTGCACGAGTGCAACCAACCCGAACACGACGAACAGCAGCATCGCGACGATCGTCAGGACCGGGCGCTTGATGGCAGTATCTGAGATGAACATGGCCGTAACTCAGAAAGCAGAATGCGAAACCTAACGCGCGCTGGCCAACTTCACTGGCGTCCCCGGGCTGATGCCCTGCGCCGCGCCACGCAGGAGCACATCTCCATCGTCCAGCCCTGACGCCACCTGTACTTCTTCTCGGCGCGGGTCGCGCAGCCCCAGCGTCACAGCCACTCGTTCGGTCGTGCCGTTCCGCACGCGCAGCACCCAGGGATCCGCTTCAGTGGTATTCACGGCGTTGATCGGCACGATCAACCCTTTTGCCGAACTGCTGACGACGCGGCCTTCCGCGAACAGACCCGCCAGCAGCCGCCCACCAGGGTTCGGAATCGCCACGTAGATCGGGACCTGCCTCGTGGTCGAATCAGCCTGCGGGGCGATGCGTTCGATCCGCCCGGTAAACGGCCGCTCATAGCCACGCACCGTGAACTCCACCGTAGCGCCGGCGCGCAGAACCGAGAGGTCCTCTGAGGGCACCGATGCCTCGAGACGCATCGACGAAGGATCGATGATGCGGAAGAGTTCGGTTCCCGGGACCACCACATCGCCGGTGTTCACGCTCCGGCTCGCGACAATGCCGGTGAACGGGGCGCGGATCGTCGTATCTCCGAGAGTCCGTTCAGCGCTCGCCAGCCTCGACTTCGCATCGGCGACGGCGGCTTCCGCGGTGGTCACGTTGTTGCGGGCGACATCGAGCTCGCGTGCCGCCAGTGCACCAGCTTCGACGAGCCGTTCGGTGCGCTCGGTCTCACGACGGGCCACCGCCAACTGATTCTCGGCCGATCGCAGCGCCGACACGGCCGACTGACGTGTGTCCTCGAGCGTTCGGGTCTCGATGCGCGCGAGCAGCGCACCGCGTGAAACGGGCTGCGCCTCCTCGACCGAGACGTCGAGTATCGCGCCACCGAGTTCGGCGCGGACGGTCGCCTCGCGGCTCGCCGTCAGCTCGCCCGAAATGATCGGTCCGACAATGATGGTGCCCGCTTTGACCGAGACGACGTTCTCCGCCCCGATCTGGACCGCGAGCGGCTCGGGCGGATTGGTGGCGCCGTTGGCGCCTTCGCTGCAGGCTCCTGTCAATACTGCAACACTCAAGATGCAAAGTGCGGACAGTCGTGTGGCTGACCGTCGATCACCTGTGTTGCGCATCGTGCACTTTGCATTACGCCCTGTACTCATCGAGTTCCTGCCTGTGGCTGCGTGAATTGGGTAGACACGTTCCTCAACTGCGGATTGCTCTGATTGGGAGATGGCTGAACCGGCACGACCGGCGCCGGTTGCTGAATGATCGGATTGCCGCCCGTCGTCGGCAGCGCGTTCCCGATCGGCAGATCCGGCAGCAGCGCCACGCGCGCACGCGCGACCTGCAGATCGCGCGCGGCGACGGCGCGGTTGGCGCCCGCCTGCTGACGCTGCACGCGCGCATCGGACAGTTCGAGCTGCGTCGACACACCAGACCCATAGCGGACATCGGCGATCTCGTATGCGCGATCGGCCTGCTGGACCGTCCCCGCAGTCGACTCCCACGCGGCGCGCGCCGCCAGCAGCTCGGCCCATGCCGAACGGGTGTCGAGAGCCGCAAGCTCCTCGATCTGCCGCTGCTGTAAACGCGATTGATCGAGCTCCGCACGGGCCACGAGTTCATCGCCGCGCTGCCGCCCGCCGGTGAGGATAGGCATGCTCAGGCCGATGCCGACCGTCCAGTTCGAGCGATCGAAGGTCGGCAGGAAGTTGTCCGGATACGCGATCCGACCGTAGCTCGAATTCAGTGACACGCTCGGCATGCGTTGCGCTTCCGTCAGCTTCAGCGTCGCCTCGCGTGTCCGCACGGTGGTATTCGCCTGTTCCACGGCGGCACGCTCCGGCAGCGACAGCCCCCCAATCGTCAAAGACGGCGTATCGCTCGAGCGCAGTGTGTTCTCGACGGCACTCACACGTTCGACGAACACACGTGGGGGCGGCAGGTTCTCGTCCTCGAGCCCGTCGGCCAGCTGCAGGTCCATCTCCGCCGGCACATCGAGCAGTCTCTTGAGACGCAGGTACGCCAGCGCACGATTCACGCGCTGGCGAATGAGGACCGGCTGCTGCGTGTCGCGGTTGACTCGGGCCCGCAGGACCTCGAACTCCGGCTGGGTGCCAGCCCTGAGGCCGGCTTCGACCTGGCGCAGCGTCGCGTCGGCCTGGTCGAGCGTCGCCGCCGCGATGTTGACCAGCTGATCGCTCAGAACCGCGTCGTAGTACGCCTCGGTGACCTCGAACAACAACTGCGCCCGCGCGGTCGTGAATCCCAGCTGCGCCGATTCGCGACCGACGGCCGCCAGCGTGATCTGTGCGCCGTTACGCCCGCCGGACCACAGGTTCTGCGAGAACGACAACGACGCGCGCCAGGTATTGGCGCGGCCGAACGGAAGATCCTCGAGTCCGCCAGGGTCGGTCGCGCCGAAGAATCCCCCACCTACGGCGCCACAATCGATCGCGCGCTCGATTTCGGCCACGCGTGCATCCAGGGCGGCCTGGGGATTGAGCGAGAACGGAGGACAGGGAGTTCCCGTGCCTGCGGTATCGAAGACGTTGTCGAATTCAGAAGCGAGCGAGCGGTCGTAACTGGCCGCCACCGATAACTGCGGGAGCAGCCCGCTGCGCGCGCGAATCTGATCGGCCTCGGCGCGTTGAATGCCCGCCGTGGCAATGGAGACGGCCTCGCTCTTCGGTTCGGCCAGTGCGAGTACCTGCTCGAGCGTCAGCGGTCCGGGAGGGAGAGTGGCGGCCTCTTTCGTCTGCGCGGATGCTGCGAGCGGCGCGAACAACGACAACAGCCACACTGCGGCCATCATCGGCAGCTTGGTAAATCGTCGATCATGCATTGGTCTGAGAGTCCTTCCAGGTGTGCAGCCGTGCACTTTTTTGGACGGTGAGGCTGGTCGACCCGTTCCGTCCGGCAGATCAGTTCCGCAGGGCCTGTGCCGCGGCCGACGGCTGTGGCACTCGCCGCGGCCTGCGCGGACGCCGTACCTTGCGCTGCCCCAGCGGTCGCTGAGTCTGCAGCCACGCCACGTGGTCAGCGGCCAGGGAGAGAGCCCGGGTCAAATATTCGACGACGAGCGCCAGCTGGCGGTCGTCGTAGTCGTCATGCAGCCGGGCTGTGCTTTCCGCCAGCCGGCGATACAGTCCGGATACATGTTTGAAGTTGCGCGACAGCGCCTCGACACGGACGCGGCGCCGGTCTTTCGCATCACGCAGGCGGCGCGCGAAACCGGCCTGCTCCAGTCGATCGATGACCGCGGTCATGGCCCCGGTCGTCAACCCGGCATGCTCGGCCAGGTGTCCGGCCGTCGTCGGTCCCGCCATCTCGAGCAGATCGAGGCACTCCAGATCGGTCGAATTCAGACCGACGAGTTTGGCCACCGTATCGCTCAGCAAGACTGATTGGGCGCCGACCTTGCGCAGCGTTTCTTCGAGCTCCTTCAAGAGGTCAGCGCGCGATTTCGATTGCTTTGCCATCGATTACTTATCGAAAAAGTATCTCACACATCAAGATACTTGCCAAAAGAGGCACTGCTGGTGTAGGGCACAGGGATGCAGGAATCGCAGCGCGGCTCGTGCAGATCGCCACCTCTCGGATTAGAATCCCGGCGACCGAGGAGGTCCCATGCGTTCAGCGCTCACGACCGTCGCAATTGCCGCCGCGCTCGTTGCCGGATCGTTCGCCGCCCGGATCAGCGGTTCGACCGGCCCCATTCCACTCAATTGCGATCGCGCCTGTCTCGAGGGCCTCATCGATCAATACCTGGCAGCGGTGGTCGCTCACGATCCCTCACGCCTGCCGCTTTCGCAGGACGTGAAGTTCACGGAGAACAGCCAGGTCCTCCAGGTCGGCGACGGTTTCTGGAAGACGGCGAGCGGCGTCGGCAACTACAAGCACGTCTTCGCCGATCCCGAGTTCGGGCAGGTCGCGATGATGGGGACAATGCGCGAAGCGAACACGACGATCCTCATGAGCGTTCGTCTTCGCATCGAGCTGGGACGCATTACCGAAATCGAGACGGTGTTCTTCAAACCGGGTGGCGGCGGCCCGAACAACATCGAAGGGCTGGACAAGAGCAAGCCCGAAGACGTCTGGTTCCGATCGATCCCGCCGGCGCAGCGGATGCCGCGGCAGCAGATGATCGCGATCGCCGACGCCTACTTCACCGGCCTGCAGAAGAACGACGGCAAGGGTATTGGCACCACCGGGACCTATCCCTTCACCGAGGACTGTCACCGCATCGAGAACGGATCGGCGACGACCAACGTGCCGCGTCCAGCAAATGAGAAGCCCGGCACGATCAACCTCTTCTCGATGGACTGCCTGTCACAGTTCAAGGCGGGGCTGTATTACGTCGTTCAGAGCATTCACGGACGCCGCTACCCGCTCGTCGATGCCGAGCGCGGCGTCGTGTGGGCGCACTCGGTGTTCGATCAGGGCACCGTGAACCAGGGAGTACTGGCCGACGGCACGAAGCACAGTTATCCCGGCTTCAACCGGCCGAGCAGCATCCTGGTCACCGAGGCCTTCCTGATCGAGAACGGCAAGATTCGCCGCGTCGAGATGATCGGACCTTCTGCGCCGTACCACATCAACTCGCCGTGGGGAGGACTGAGCGGGAATTAAGTCAGCCGGCAGGGCGAAAAACAGCACGCGGGCTCCGGCGTGTTCTTCAGTTTCTCTACCCAAATCATGGTAAACACGGCTTCGCATCGCGAAAGCCATTTCGGATCGTCACAACCCTCGGGCATACTTCCGGGGTGACGCCCCGGACGGCCGGCATCATCCTCATCGTGACTGTCGCGTGCGCGCTCTCGAGCGCAGCGGCGCAGCAGTCCACTCCCCCTGCGCCTGCGCAGTCGATCACTGCCAGCCACCAGGCGACGCTGAAGCAGTACTGCACCACCTGCCACAACGCACGCGTGCGAACCGGTGGCCTTGCGATCGATGAGCTCGATGTCACCAACGTCAACCGCGACAAGGACGCGTGGGAGAGAGTGGTGCGCAAGCTGCGCGTCAGCGCGATGCCGCCGAGCGGTGCCCGCCGCCCGGACGAGGCGACGTCCAACGCGTTGATCACGTGGCTCGAGGGTGAACTCGATCGCAGCGGCACGAATCACCCCGGCCGACCGACGCTCCGGCGGCTCAATCGCGCCGAGTACGCGAACGCCATTCGCGATCTGCTCGCACTGGATGTCGACGTCAGGTCGCTCCTGCCGCCAGACGTTGCCGCTTTCGGCTTCGACAACGTCGCTGACGCCCAGGGAAGCTCGCCCGCGCTGCTACAGGCGTACCTCGCAGCCGCGCGGAAGATCAGCGCGGTTGCCGTGGGCGACTCGCGCATCGCCGTGGGCAGCGACACCTACACGGCGAGACAGGACCTGTCGCAGGACGTGCACCTCGATGGCCTCCCGCTTGGCACCGTCGGCGGGCTTCGCGCGACCCACACGTTTCCGCTCGATGGCGAGTACGAGTTCCAGGTGCGTCTCTATCGCACCAATCTGAGCGCGATGCGCGGCCTCGAGGATCCACAGGAGGTCGAGCTCACCATCGATGGCGAACGGATCCTCACGGCTGCCGTCGGTGGACAGCAGGATCTCATCGACCTGCAGACCAATCCGACCGATACGTCGGACCAGATCGAAGCCACGCGTCTGCGTGTTCGCCGCTTCGTGAAGGCCGGGCAGCGCGACGTCGCGGCCGCCTTCCTCGAAAAGACCTCGCCGGCGTTCGAGACACATCGCCTGCAACGGTTCATTCGCGACTTCGCGAACCCGTTCGATGCCGAGGGCGCACCCCACGTCCTCTCGATCAGCGTCCAGGGGCCGTTCAACGCGCAGGGTGCTGCAACGCCGCCGAGCCCCAACGTGTTCCTATGCACGCCTTCCACCACTGCCGACGAGATCGGCTGCGCGCGGCGCGTGCTCTCGACGCTGGCAGGACGTGCCTATCGGCGAGCGCCCTCGACCACCGAGATTGCCGACCTGATGTCTGCCTACGAGCAGGGGCGCGCAGACGGTTCCTTCAAGACCGGGGTGCAGTTCGGGTTGCGGCGCATCCTCGCGAGCCCCTCGTTCGTGTTCAGGCCTGAGGTCGAGCCTTCGTCGGTCGCTGCGGGCGCCAACTATCGCATCACGGACATCGAGCTGGCCTCCCGTCTCTCGTTCTTTCTCTGGAGCAGCCTCCCTGACGAGGAACTCCTGCGCGTGGCGCGCGAGGGACGCCTGAGCCAGCCGGCGATCCTGACAGCGCAGATGCGCCGGATGCTTGCCGATCCGCGCTCGTCTGCGTTCGTGAGCAACTTCGCGGGCCAGTGGCTTCATCTCCGCAATCTCCGGAGCATCACCCCCAACTCGGATTTGTTCCCCGACTTCGACGACAACCTGCGCCAGGCGTTTCAGCGCGAGGCCGAGCTGTTCTTCGAAAGCGTGTTGCGCGAGAACCGCAGCGCACTCGACCTGATGACGGCGGACTATACCTTCGTCAACGAGCGCCTCGCGCGGCATTACCGCATCCCGGGTGTGTTCGGGAGCTCGTTCCGCCGCGTCCAGCTCGAGGACTCTGCTCGACACGGGCTGCTCGGCAAGGGCGCCGTCCTGCTGGCGACCTCTCACCCGACCACCACGTCACCGGTCCTGCGCGGCAAGTGGGTGCTCGAGAACATCATCGGCACGCCACCACCGGCGCCGCCGGCGGACCTCGATACCGCGCTCAAGGAAGATCCCCCGGGCAGTGCTCCCCGGACGATGCGCGAGCAGATGGAACGGCATCGGACGAACCCGGTCTGCGCCAGCTGCCATCAGACGATGGACCCGATCGGCTTTGCTCTCGAGAACTTCGACGTCGTCGGAGAGTGGCGGACCAGGGACCGTGCCGGCTTGACGCTGAATACCTCGGACGTGCTCACCGATGGCACCAGGATCACCGGCGTCGTCTCGCTGCGGCAGGCCCTGGTGAGACGCCCTGACGTTTTCGTGCAGACGTTTACCGAGAAACTGCTGGTGTATGCACTCGGGCGCGGCCTCACGGCCGAGGACATGCCGGTCGTGCGAAAGATCGTGCGCGACGGCCGTCAGCAGCAGTATCGTTTCACGGCGCTTCTGCAGGGGATCGTGACGAGCGCCCCCTT
The DNA here is from genome assembly GCA_025924295.1 of Vicinamibacteria bacterium. Taxonomy (GTDB): domain Bacteria; phylum Acidobacteriota; class Vicinamibacteria; order Vicinamibacterales; family UBA2999; genus Gp6-AA40. The sequence goes on along the minus strand of JAICEG010000005.1, from coordinate 17,110 downwards.
CCAGATGCGCGTCAAGGCAGCCGATTCGCAGCAGACGTTGGCCAGCAGGCAGTAGCGAACACTCGACGGAGACGTACATGTTCCTCAAGAAGACGGCGCTACCGAGACGAACGTTCCTTCGCGGGATGGGTGTGACAGTGGCGCTGCCGCTGCTCGATGCGATGGTGCCGGCCGCAACGGCACTGGCGCAGACTCCTGCCGTGAGGCCTTCGCGAGTCGGGTTCATCTACGTGCCGCACGGCGCCGACATGAGCTCCTGGACCCCGACTGCGTCGGGTACGCAGTTCGAGCTGTCGCCTACGCTCAGCACCCTCGAGCCGTTCAAAGACTCCATGGTCGTTGTCAGCAACCTGCGACGCGCCGGCGGTCAGGCGGAGATGCATGCCGCCGCCGCGAGCGGCTGGTTGAGCGGAGCGGTTCCCAAGCGTACCGAGGCCGAAGACTTCGCGTGTGGAACGACCATCGACCAGGTGCTCGCGCGGAAGATCGGCCAGTCGTCACCGTTCCCCTCGCTGGAGTTTGCCACTGAAGACTTCACCGGTTACGTCGGCGGATGCACGCCCGGGTACAGCTGCGCGTATCACGACTCGATCGCCTGGGCGACGCCAACCTCGCCGCTCCCGATGGAGATCAATCCACGCGTCGCCTTCGAGCGGCTCTTTGGTGACGGCGGATCCGAAACGGAACGTCAACACAAGCTGCGTGAGGAGAAGAGCGTTCTCGACGGCGTCCTGAACGAGTTGCGTGCGCTGCAGGCCCGGCTGGGACCACAGGATCGTGCGCGCGTCGCCAACTACCTCGAGGATGTTCGCGAGATCGAGCGCCGGATTCAGCGCAGCGAGGCGCAGCAGCGCGCTGACGTGACAATGGTGAAGCCGCTTGGCATACCGGAGAGCTTTGACGAGCACTGCGGGCTGATGACGGACCTGATTGCCGTCGCCCTGCAGACCGAGCTGACGCGCGTGTTCACCTTCATGCTCTCGCGCGAGGGAAGCCAGCGGACGTTCTCGCAGATCGGCATCAGCGATCCCTGGCACGTGACATCCCACCACGGCGATAAACCCGAGAAGGTCGCCAGCAACGCCAAGATCAACGTCTTCTGCCTGCAGGTGTTCGCCGGACTGCTGGAGAAGCTGCGCTCGATGCCGGACGGCGACGGCACGATGCTCGATCACTCCCTGGTCTTCTACGGGAGCGGCATGGCGAACTCCAACATCCACGCCACCGATCCGCTGCCGATGGTTGCGGTCGGCGGCGGCACCGGCAAGGGGAACCGCCACATTGTCCTGCCGAAAGAAACCCAGATCGGCAATCTCTGGTTGTCCGTCGCGAATCACTTCGACAGCCCGATGACGAAGTTCGGAGAGAGCACGGGCACGGTCGAATTCTTCTGATGGGGACATCGGCACTCAGGGTGGTGCGAAGGGCAGGTCCTGCCCTTCGGACCCGCCTGGTAATCACCTCGTTCACTCTTCTTTTAGTGGCTGCGCCCGCGCAGGCGGCCGGCCCGACCCCCGAGCTCGTTGCCGCCGTGAAAGCCGGCAACGCGGCGGCCGTTCGCACGCTGATCGATCGGAAGGCGGACGCCAACACCACGGAGGTCGATGGCACGAGCGCGTTGCACTGGGCGGTGCGCGCGGGCAACGTGGCGACGAGCGAGCTGCTGATCCGCGCTGGCGCGCACGTCAACGCCAGCAACCGGTATGGCGTGACCGCTCTCTCCCTGGCGGCCCGGAACGGCCGTGCAGAGTTGCTCGACCTGCTGCTCAAGTCGAACGCCAGCATCAAGACCGCTGAATCGACGCTGCCGGAAGGACAGACGCTCGTGATGCTGGCGGCGCGAACGGGCAATGTCGACGCCGTAAAGCGCCTGATCGCTGCCGGGTCCGACGTCAACGCGCGCGAGACCCGCACCGGGACGACGGCCCTCGTCTGGGCCGCCAGCAGCAACCGCGCCGACGCGATTCGCGCCCTTGCCGAGGCAGGTGCGGACCTCAACGTGCGATCGAAGGTCACCAACTACCCGCACACGCAGAACGGCGTGCTGCTCAGCGGCCTGGAAGAAGGCGTGTCCTACGTCGGGCAGACGGTGCTGCCACGCGGCGGATGGTCCGCGGTGATGTACGCCGCGCGCGAAGGAGCCACCGACGCCGTTCGCACGCTCGCCGAGGCCGGCGCCAACCTCGACCTCACTGATCCTGAGGGAACGTCCGCGCTGATCGTCGCGATCATCAACGGCCATTGGGAAGCCGCGGCGGCCCTCGTCGAGAAGGGTGCCGACGTCAACCTCGCCGACATCAAGGGCATGACACCGCTGTACGCGGCAGTCGACATGCACACACTGGGCGATACATTCGGACGACCGTACCCGCCGGCGCCGGTGATCGAAGGCAGCGTCGGGATGATCAAGCTGCTGCTCGTCAAGGGCGCCGATCCCAACTCGCGGCTGAAGGGCTCGATCTTGAAACGCGTCTACGACGCCGGCGACAACCGGCTCGGAGAGGGCGCGACACCGCTCATGCGCGCGGCTCGCAAGTGTGATGTGACCGTGATGACGCTGCTGCTCGAGGCCGGGGCGGACGCGACACTGACTCAGAAGAGCGGGAACAACCCGCTCATGCTCGCGGCGGGCGCCGTCACCTCGAACGGAGACGAAACGCAGCGCATCTCGGAGGAAGAGGCGCTCGCGGCGATCAAGATTGGTATCGCGGCTGGCATTGACGTCAACACCGCCAATGCCGCCGGCGACACGGTGATGCATACCGCCGCAACCACCAGCGGCGGACTTCGTTCCGTGATCCGATTCCTCGCCGGCGCCGGGGCCCGTCTCGACGTCAAGAACACGGGCGGACGCACGCCGCTCGAGGCGGCACAACGGGCGCGTCAGCCAAACGAGGCAACCATTGCCTTGCTTCGAGAACTCAGCGGGAATCAGTAGGCTCAGAAGCTGCTGACTGACTGCGCCGTCGCGTAGTAGATCGCGTTGAAGAGAAACTTGAACGTGCCGTGCGACTGCGCGCGGAACGTGATCTCGGGTCCGAACAGAAACACGCGTCCGCGACCAAGCTTGCCGTCGACGACGGCGACGCCGTTTTCGAGATACTGCTGACCCCAGGCCCAGCCGCTCCGGAGCGGTGACGCGCTCGCAAACCACGCCACTCGATTCGCCGTGCCCGCTGAATGACCGGCAAGGCGGAACACCGGGCTCTTGTCGAAGAACACGTCCACCTCGCGTTCGAACCCGTACCCGAGCGGTGTCGTGTTGTCGACGCTGACCCGAAGCACAGACCCGGGGACGTAGTACTGCTCCGAGGTCAGCGGCTGCGCCGACTCGCTGCGCCCCTGCACGAGCGCGCTCGAGATCGGTAACCCGAGCTCCGCTCCGATGGCCGTCGAGTTGCCAACCGCGATGAGCGTCCCGCCCTCCTCGACGAACCGCTTCAATTGCGGCAGCGAACGTGCCGAGGTGATGACACCGGTCCTCGACCGGTACTCGGGCGGGATCCGGTCTGCGAGGCCGTCACTCGTGTCGCGTGCATTCAGCACCGCGTCGTCCGTGAGAATCAGCACGTCATAACGGCCGCGCAGATCACCGGCATCGATACTCTGCGCGTAGATGACATCGAACTGGAACCCGTAACGCTCGAGAAGCCAGCGCGTCCAGCCGCTCGGGCTCGATCCGCCGTAGCGATCCCACAGGGCGATCCGCGCAGGCGCGAGCTTCAGAGCTGCACCGGTGGGCGCAGTCGAGACACCGGTGAATGTCAGGCCGAGATCGGCCGCCGCCCTTTCGAGCAGGGCGCGAGTCTCGCGCCGCGCCGGAATGTACATCGCCCCGATGTCGCCGGGCGCCGCACCGAGTGCCCGGTTCTGCGGCCAGACGACGGTTTCGCCAGCGGCGAGCAGCCGGCCAACCGCCGTAAAGGTGTCGTTCTGATGGTGGCTCACGAGATATCCAGCCACGCTGGGGGGACCAATGACGCGGCCTGGCGCCGGCGCGACCCGCTCCACGCGCTCAAACGGACCCTCGACGCCATCGAGGATCCGATCGAACTTCACGCCCATCTGGAATGCGAGCGTCCAGCCCGCATTGTCGTAGGGTGGAGTCGGTGGACCGCCCGGATACGGGATGTCGTCGGGATGATCCTGGGGCTCGAACATGTCCAGCACGTGCGGCCGAAACGCCTGTGCTGTTTTCACGAGGAACGATCCGGCCGGATAGCTCTTGCCAGCGACGTTGAATGCCGTGGTTGCACGGTGAACGGTGATTCCCGTCTTGAGCAGCGAGTCGACAAACTTGATCGCGGTGAGGAAGTCCGGTTGATCGGACGACAGGATGTACGCCCTGGCATCACGACGCGCCGAATCGCGAAACTGAGCCTCGAAGTTGCCGCGGCTGCGCCCACCGGCAGAGGCCAGGTCGCGCGGCGACACCGTCCACGAGTCGCGATTGCCGCGCTCGATGGAGTTCCTCCCCATCCGATACACACCAAAGAGCAGCGCTTCGCGATTCCGCGAGGCCGCATCGATCACGGCGCGGTTCGCGCTGATCGAGTAGTCGACGGACTGCCGGAACGGCCAGCGCTGCGGCGCAATCGGGTACGGCAAATCGGCGCTGGGCAGCTGCTTCTCCGCCACGAACGGCACATCAACCGGCGTCGGGCTCCCGATGGTCTCCGTCAGCAGTCCGATCTGATTGTGAAAGTACGCGGTCGTTCGCAGCCCGCCGTTCCACCACGTCGAGTAGTTCGAGCCACCTCGCATCGTGACCCCGGCCTTCCCTTCGGCCGCGAAGCGGGCATGCATCGCCGCCCCGATCAGATCGATCGAAACCGGAATCAGGGGATCGAGGAAGTAGTTGAACGGATCGCGAAACGGGGGCGCGAACATCACCGTGCCCGGAGGTCCCGTCTGGTGATGGTCGTAGACGATCTGCGGGAACCACTCCCGGTAGAGGACGCGGTTCATGTTGATCGTCTCGGCCTGGGTCGCCATGTAGAAGTCGCGGTTGTTGTCGTGCCCCACGTACTTCTGGTACGGACGCGGAATTCCCGCGAGCGAGCGACGCGTCGGATCGGCTTCGCGCATGTACCAGTTGGCGACCAGTTCGTGGCCGTCCGGGTTGGCATGCACGGCCAGCACGATCACGTCACGCAGAAATCGGCGCGTCTCGTCGTCTGTCCCGCTGAGGAGCTGATAGACCGTCTCGATCAACTGCTGCGCGCCGAGCACTTCGTTGGCGTGCAATCCACCGTTGATCCAGACGACCGCCTTCCCTTCGGCCGCCAACGCTCGTGCCTGGGCATCCGTCAATCCCTCCGCCAGGGCGAGGCGGCGTGAGATGTCACGGTAATGATCCAGTCGCTGCAGGTTTTCGGGGGATGAGATGACGGCCATCCACTGGGTGCGGCCTTCTTCAGTCCGGCCGATGTCGACGAGCCGCATCCGATCCGACTCACCTGCCAGCCGTTTCCAGTACGCCTCGAGCTGCGAATAGGTCGCGAGAAAGTAGTCGTCGCCGATGTTGGCGCCGAACTGTGCGGCGGGAGGCGTGATCGTGGAGACGGCCTGCGACTGCGTGCGGGTGTACGCCGCTGTCACCAGAAGCAGCAGCAGCGACCCGATCAGCACCCGCGTGCGCGTCAGCCCGGCCACGACGAGCCATCTTTCCATAGAGACTCAGTACTTGACCAGAATCGCGCGAGTGTAAATGACCTGGAACCCGAGTCGTTCGAACGTGCGCTGGGAGATGCTGCCGGGCTCGGTCGTCGCAATGACCAGGTCGGCTTTGCCGCGGGCATCGTTCATCGCCCGCGCGACGATCGCGCCCTGCAAACCTCGGCGCCGAAACGCGGGCAGCGTGGCCGTCCCGAAGATCCCGAGGACGCCGTTGCTCACAAAGCTCAACCCGGCGGCGCCTGACTGTCCGTTGACGTGGGCGACGTAGCGCACGATCTCCGGATGAAAGAACTGTCGCATCACGTCACCGATCGCGGTCACGGCGTCGCTCGGCAACTGGCCGCCGGGCACGGCACGATCGGGCACGGCAAAGCCTTCTGACACAATCTCGAGCCACGGGCGCTCGCCCGCTCCCGCCTCGACTGAGATATCGGCGCCAACCGGCGACTGCACAGGTTCTTCGGGAACCAGGCGCGCGAGCTCGTTCTCGAATGCCTGGAGCACGTATCCGCGTTTCGTGAGTCGGGGCGCCAGGCCCTGGGCAGCCAGGGGACATAGCTCGATTTGCACAGGGCAACCGCGTTCGGCGTAGAACTGCTCGATCTCGTCGAGGTCATCGTCGGTGACGTCCACACCGAGGCCGAGGCCGAGCACCTTGTTGACCGGCGATCCCGGCGCCCCGTAGACCGCGCGTCCCCCGGCGCGCTCCAGCGTCGCCGCGTCGGGCGCGCCCGCCATCGTCGCCAGGGCGCAGAAGTCGATCTCGGCACGGTCGACTCGTCGTGCGAGCTCGAGCGTAGCGTGCATGCTCTACACTTTACCCAGAACTCGCTGTTGAGTAGTTATGGATGGTTCAACCATGAACCACGTCCACCCGACGCCACCCAATGAAAATCGCCACCTGGAACGTCAACGGGATTCGCGCCCGCCAGACTGAGCTCCAGGAATTCATCGAACGCGAACAGCCGGACGTCCTGTGCCTTCAGGAGATCAAGGCATCCCTCGATCAGCTTCCGGTGTGGATCTGCCAGCTCGAGGGATATTCGTGCTACTGGCACGGCGGGAAAGGCTATTCCGGTGTTGCGCTGCACGTTCGCACGGCAACCTACCCGGCGCCACCAGCCTTCCAGCATCCGCCGTTCGACTTCGAGCACCGCATCGTCACGGTGCAGCTGCCGAACGCGACGGTGGCATCCATCTACGTGCCGAACGGCGGCAAGGACTTCGCCGCCAAGATGCGATTCCTGCAGGCGATGGAGGCGTTCGCCGCCGAATCCCAGGCGGCAGGTGTGCCGCTCGTCCTTTGCGGAGACATGAACGTCGCGCGGACGGACATGGACGTGCACCCGAAGGAACGGAAACCCGGGATCGTCGGCCAGCGAGCCGACGAACGGGCGCTCATCGAACAGATCCTCTCCCGCGGGCTGGTCGACGTGCACCGCACACTGGACCCTGACAACGCGGATCTCTTCACGTGGTGGGCGCCGTGGCGAAACCTCAAGCAACGAAATATCGGCTGGCGGCTCGACTATGTATTCGCCAGCCAGGCGCTCGCGGCTCGCGCAGCGTCCTGCGTCGTCCAGCGCGAGTTCGGGACGAGCGACCACGGACCCGTGATCGCGGTCTTCGACGCCTGAAACGCTCGGTTCTTAGTTCTTAGTTCTTCGTTCTTCGTTCTTCGTTCGGCCCGGCCGCTAGGCAGCGAGGGCGACGGTGTTACGCCCGGCTGCCTTTGCACGATAGAGCGCTTCGTCGGCGGACTTGAACAAGGCCCAGGAGTTATCAACACCTGGGATGACAGCCACGCCGACACTGGTGGTCACGTTGATGCGACCCGCCGACGTCTCGAACGGCTCGGCACTGACGCGCTCCCGGAAACGCTCGGCCAGCGCAACGGCGTCTGCCATCAGGCAACCGGGCGCGAGCGCCACGAATTCCTCGCCACCGTATCTGCCGACGGCGTCACCACGGCGAAACGTTGCCCGCAGACGGACCGCTGCTTCGCGGAGGACATCGTCGCCGGCGAGGTGTCCGTACTGATCGTTGATCCGCTTGAAGTGGTCGAGGTCGGCCATGATCAGCGCCAGCGACTGGCTCTTTCGTTGCGCGCGCGCGATCTCACCGTCGCAGATCTCGAAGAAGGCGCCGCGCGTGAGCAACCCGGTCAGCGGGTCATGCATCGCCTTCTCACGCAGTTGCTCGCGTGCGGCGATGAGCTGCTGCTGAAGACGGACGATGCGTGCTCCGGAACGGACGCGCGCTTTCAATTGACGCGAATCGAACGGTTTCGTGATGTAGTCGTCGGCGCCCGCATCGAACCCCTCGAGCACATCGTCGTCGCGATCGTGCGAGGTGAGGAGAATCACGTAGACGAACTGTCCCGCGGCGGTCTCCCGAACAGCGCGGCATACCTGCAGTCCGTCGATCCGGGGCATCGACCAATCGAGAATCGCGAGGGTCGGCGCGTCGGGCCGAGCGATCTCGCGCAACGCCTCGTGGCCGTCAACCACACTGGTGACCTCGTAGCCCCAGCTGCTGAGAGCCGCGTGGAGTCGATGGCGCGAAACCGGGTCGTCTTCGGCGACCAGGACACGCAGATTCCCCGCCGACGTGTCGAACGTACGCACCGGCACATCTCGAAAATCGGCCCCTGAGGCGAGAGCTTGAGTTACGCCTCGGCAGACGACCAGGCCTCCGCCAGGTCCTCACCGACAGCAAGGTGATTGAGGATGAAATCGGCACATCGGAAGGCGTCGCGCAGTAGCTCGGCATCGATCTCCCGCCCGGCATCGCGGCAGAGGCGGGCCGACTCGACCCGCACGATCGCCAGCGCGGCGTCGAGACCGCGCACAATCGTCGACACTCCCCGCCCCTGATACGCGGTCCAGGAGGCAAAGGCTTTCGTTGCGAGGAACCTGTTGAGAGGTGTGTAGAAGGCAGACCAGCGGGAGTTGACGAGCCGGAAGAACGCGGTGTCCAACCCGTCCTCGTCGGGCAACGGACGAAGGTCGTCTGGTATCGCCTGCATCGCCTGGGCGTAGAGCACGAGGCTCGCGTCGAGCGTTCGTTGCGGTTCGGGCGCAACCAGGCCCTGCGGGAGATTCCGAACAGCCTCGGAGAGTGATTGGCCGCCCGGCCTCCATGTGCGGAGCACTCGGGCGTCCCGTTCGAGTGTGGCCACGACAGTCTCGGGACTGCAGTCAGTCATCGAACATCGACCAACCATGTGGCTCTCCCACGCCGAATAGCCTGAGGGATCCATGAGCATCGTCGGACAGAGCAGCGGGGGCAGATCGTTGCCGGTCACCACGAGCCCGTCGTAGTCCCCAGGCGGGAACGCCGGTGGTCCCGCGACGATGGAGAGTGGACTATCCGGTCGGAACAGCATCGAGGCGGCAGTCGGACAGAAGTGGGACAGCGTGATGAACGTGCCGCGGTTGTCTCGAACCGCGAGTCGGGGAAAATACCGACACGTCGCCGGCAGGGCAGCTTCACCAATGTCCCGGTGGACGATGCACAGCTTCGAACCCCGGTCGAGGAAAACGCACTCGCCTCTCGCCGTTCGCTCGAGCATCGCCGCGGCACCTTCCGGAAGGTCTGGTTCGACCACGAATGGAGCCAGATGCCTGGCTTCCGCCTGCGGCTGCAAACGGCCGCGCTCAACCGCTTCCTGCAGCGTCCGATAAACAGGAAGTTCGACCGGGACGTCCCAGTCTGCCGAGCAGCAGGCACCCGAGTGCCGGCACCGGTAATCTGCATGGATCGACAAAGCGAAGACGCCGCCCGAACTCATTGAACCCCTTGTAGTTGAAGTCGCGTACACAACTATTACAGTGCCGCGGCTGCCGGACTGCTATGGTGTGACGATTCTTTTCCCGAAACCCTTACTGGAGGATACCTGCGTTCATGGCGACCCCGCTTCTCATGTACGGCCGCAAACATCAGACCGGCATCAACACGATCACTGCAATCGCCATGACCGGCTTCCACATCGGCGCCGTGGCTGCCTTTTTCTATATCGATGTCGGCGCCATGATCGCTGCATTGATTCTGTACTACGCTGCCGGGATGCTCGGCATCGGGATGGGCTATCACCGGCTGCTCACGCACCGCGGCTACAAGACGCCCAAGTGGGTCGAGTACTTCCTCACCTTCTGCGGAACACTCGCGCTCGAAGGCGGTCCCATCTTCTGGGTCGCCACGCATCGCATTCATCATCAGAAATCGGATCAGGAAGGCGACCCCCACACGCCCCGCGAGGGTACGTGGTGGGCGCACATGGGGTGGATCCTCTTTGGTCAGGGTCTGCACCACGACGCGTCCGTGCTGGCGCGATACGTCCCCGACCTGAGCCGTGACCGCTTCCATGTCTGGCTCTCCAGCTGGCACTGGGTGAGCAATGTCGTCGTTGGCCTCGGCCTCCTCGCTTTCGGCGGAATCCCGTACGTGCTCTGGGGCGTCTTCTTCCGCACCACCGTTGGCCTGCACGCAACATGGCTGGTGAATTCCGCCACGCACAAGTGGGGAAGCCGGCGGTTCCAGACGCGTGACGACTCGACGAACAACTGGTGGGTTGCGCTACTGACCTTCGGTGAGGGCTGGCACAACAACCATCACGCGCATCCGACCAGCGCTCGTCACGGCCTTGCCTGGTACGAGCTCGATCAGAACTGGATCGGCATCCGGGCGTTGCAGATTCTGGGTCTCGCGTGGGACATCAAGGTCGCCAAGATCAAGCAGCCGCTGACAGAAGATGTCGTCATGCCCGCTGATGAAGCGGTGGCGTGAATTCGGACTAGTCTGGTCTGAGGAACGGGGTGGAAGCGATCGGCTTCCACCCCGTTTCTACGTACGGGCGCGCGGGCTAGAATCAACCCAGTGACCCGGCGCCAGAAAGCCATCGCCTTCTTCGTCGCCCTGTGCGTCCTGCTGGTGGCGGCGACGGTGTCTCTCAACATCGGCTGGGTGATTGCCAATGCCGGCCGCATCACGCCCATCATTTTCGGGGTCGTCCTGTTTGCGCTGATCATTGCCGGCTTGATCGTGTACACGGTGTTCCTCGTCCTGGAGATCAAGCGAAACGAAGAGCACGACAGCTTCATCAACGCCGTCACCCACGAGCTCAAGACACCCATCGCGTCGATCCGCCTGTACCTCGAGACGCTTCAGTCGCGCGAGGTCAGTGATGCGAGACGGCGCGAGTTCTACGACATCATGCTCGCCGATGCGGACCGCCTGCATCACACCGTCGACCAGGTGCTCAAGGCGGGCGTCGTGCGCGAGCGGCAGAAGGCCGGCGTCCGAGGCCCGGTCGATGTCGCGGCGCTGACCGACGAATGCGTGGGGCTGGCGATCCTGCGCCATCACCTGAACTCGGGCGCGATCGAGCTCGATGCCCCTCGCGATCGCGCGCTGACCGTGAACGGCGATGCCGAGGAATTGCGGACCGTCGTCACCAACCTCCTCGACAACGCCGTGAAGTACTCGGGCAGCAGCGTGCACGTCACCGTGTCGGTCGCGGCGCCTGCGCCCGACACCGTGTGGGTACGAGTGCAGGATCGAGGCATCGGCATCCCCAGGAAGCAGCTCAAGCGCATCTTCAACCGCTTCTATCGCGTTCAGGCGAGAGGATTGAGGAACATCAAGGGGACTGGGCTGGGGTTGTACATCGTTCGTTCGATCGCGCGCGCCCATGGTGGACGCGTATTCGCGCAGAGCGAGGGCGAGGGGCGAGGGGCCACGTTCACTCTCGAACTGCCACGGTTGATCACGCAGTAGACGGGCAGGCAGCACGATCGCCATGACGCGCATCCTCATCGTCGAAGACGAACAACACATCGCTGACGGTCTCCGCTTCAACCTCGAGGCAGAAGGCTACGAGGCCGTGGTCGCGCGCGACGGTGAGCAGGCGCTCGAGCTGCTGCTCAAAGAGCGCACGGCGTTCGAGGTCGTGGTGCTCGACGTGATGCTCCCCGGCAAGGATGGTTTCACGGTCGCTGCGGAGCTGCGCGCGGCCGGTCAGTTCGTGCCGATTCTCATGCTGACGGCTCGTGGCCGCCCCGAGGACGTGCTCAGGGGATTCGAGTCCGGTGCCGACGACTACCTGCCGAAGCCGTTCGAGCTGGCGATCCTCATGGCGCGCCTCAGAGGGCTTCAGCGTCGGCGGCGATGGAACGAACGTGATGTCGAGGTGCCCGAATCAACGCCGGAGACGTATTCGTTCGAAGGGCGGACGCTCGACTTCGGCGCGATGGAAGTTCGCGCGCACGGGAAATCGTACCGATTGACGCAGATGGAGTGCGACCTGCTGAAGTACCTGGTGCGAAACGCCGGCCAGGCGGTCTCGCGCGGGACGATACTCGAAGACGTCTGGGGTCTTCACGAAAGCACAGACACTCGCGCCATCGACAACTTCATCGTTCGCCTCCGGCGCTACCTCGAGGATCGCCCCGCGTCTCCGAAGATTCTTCTGACGGTGCGCGGCGTCGGCTATAAGTTCGTCTCGCAGGAAGCGCTGAAGTCTTCGTAGTGTCCGGCCTTAGCCGGACCCCGCCACCAACCAGTAGAATGACTGGCACATGTCAGTCACAGACACGATCGAGGCGGAAGGCCACCTGATCGACTCCGGCCTGCTGTCGGCGATCTTCGACAAGGTCATCGAGGTCAAAGGGTCCTACGAAATCGTCACCTTCGACATCGGCAAGACCAACGACGATGTGTCGCGGCTTCAGATGCGCGTCACCGTTGCCGACGAGGCGATGCTCGACGATCTGCTGCAGCAGCTCACGACGTTCGGCGCCCACGCCATCCGCGAGGCCAACGCCGTCCTCAAGCCGGCCGAGAAAGATCGCTGCGTGCCGGACGACTTCTATTCGACCACCAATCACAAGACGCATGTACGGCTGAAGGGCCGGTGGGTCGAGGTGGACGAGCAGCGCATGGACGCCGTGATTGTCGTCGACGGCGCCACAGCGGCGTGCCGGAAGCTGCGGGATGTGAAGGCGGGCGAGCGTGTCGTGTGCGGTCACGTCGGCATCCGTGTCACGCCGGAGTTCAAGGAGCGCGACCGTCACGGGTTCGCATTCATGAGCAACGACGTCTCGTCGGAGCGGCGCGTCGAGGGCAGCGTGTCGCGCATCGCGCAGATGATGAGGGACGTCAAGGGCAGCGGAGGGCGAATCGCCGTTGTCGCCGGTCCCGTCGTCGTGCACACGGGAGGCGTCGAACATTTTTCCACGCTGATCCGGCAGGGCTATGTGGACGTGGTGCTGGCTGGAAACGCGCTGGCCGTCCACGACATCGAGTTCGCGCTGTCGGGAACGTCGCTCGGGATCGATCTCGTCGCCGGTGCACCGGTCGAGCAGGGACACCGCAACCACATGGCGGCGATCAACACCATCAACCGCGCTGGCACTATCCGCGGCGCCGTCGAACAGGGCGTGTTGAAGTCGGGCGTGATGTACGAATGCGTGAAGAAGGGCGTCGACTTCGTCCTTGCCGGCAGCATCCGTGACGATGGACCACTGCCCGAAACGGTCATGGACCTCATCGACGCGCAGGAGCGATATGCGGCTGCGCTCTCCAACAACGTGCACATGGTGCTGATGCTGTCGTCCATGCTGCACAGCATCGGCGTCGGCAACATGCTGCCGTCCTGGGTTCGCGTCGTCTGCGTCGATATCAACCCGGCTGTCGTGACGAAGCTCAGCGACCGCGGGTCACAACAGACCGTCGGCGTCGTGACCGACGTGGGCTTGTTTCTACACCGCCTGGCTGAAGCGCTGGGCGAAAGGGGTCAGACCCCTTGAGTGGATCTTTATCAAGGGGTCTGACCCTTTCACGCACTTTCACACGACTGTGACCCTTTCACGCACTTTCACACGACTGCTCTCGCGGTCGGCGCGCGGTCGAGCAGGCACTCGTTGACGCGGGTCAGCGCCTGCTCGAGGCTGCCGCGCGTACGCGGAGGCCCGAGGCACAAACGCACCGCCTTCGGCTGCTCGGTGCCGACCGCGAACTCCGATGACGCGTTCAGCACGACGCCCCGCGCGCGTGCCTCGGCGACGAATCCCTCCGACGACCATCGCGCCGGCAGCGCGAGCCACATGTGCAGGCTCGACGGATGCGTCTGGAAACGCTGGCCGTTCAGGATTCGTCTGGCGATGACCTGCCGCGCCGCGCTTTCGTGACGCTTCCAGTCGGCGATTCGCGCAGCAGTACCGTCCTCGATCCAGGCGCTCAGCATGTCGGCGCCAATTGACGACGTCGTGATCATCGTGGCCCAGACGGCGCCGACGATGCGATCGAGAATCGCGGGCGGCGCCACCGCACACCCGAGACGCAGGCCGCCAAACAGGCTCTTGGACAGACTCGTCACGAACACGGTGCGATGCGGAATGAGTCGCGCGAGCGGCCAGCGCTCCGGCGACAGGAATCCGTAGGTGTCGTCTTCGATGACTGTGAGGCGGCACTTCTCGGCAACAGCCGCGATCTGCCGCCGCCGCTTCTCGGACATCACCGCGGACGTCGGGTTCTGCAGACGAGGCATGCAGTACAACACCGTTGCACGCGTCGTGCGGCACGCCGCCTCGAGCGCGTCCGGTTTGAGACCCTCGCCGTCCATCGCGACGCCCTTCAGCTTGAAGTGCATCTGCTGAGAGAGCAGCCGGAAGCCTGAATACGTCAGCTCTTCGACGAGCACGGTGTCGCCCGGCTTGACGAGCGCCGACGCGGTCGTCGCCAGCCCGTGCTGCGCTCCCGCCGTCAGCACGATGTGGTCGGGATCGGCAGGGAGTCCAAGGTAGGTCAGCCACGCGGCCATCGCCTGCCGGTGGCGAAGATGCCCGCGCTTCGGCGCGTAGCCGAGCAACTGGGTCCAGGGGAGGACGCGCTTCCTCATGAGGTGCGCCTCGAGGTTGGCGACCTCTTTATCCGGCATCAGGACGTTGATGCTCATATCGAGCAGACCGTTGTCGTTCTCCTCGGACTCGCGCCCTCGAATGAACGTCCCACGGCCGACGTGTCCAGAAGTCAGCCCACGCCGCGCCGCTTCGGTGTACGCGCGTGTGACCGTCGTGACGGTTACCCCCAGGTGGTCGGCCAGATCCCGATGCGGCGGCAGTCGGGTTCCGGCACGGAGTGCGCCGCTTTCCACGTCGGCGTCGATGGCATCGGCGATGGCCCGGTAGACGGGCCCTGTTCGCCCTTCCAGGTTCGGCAGCCACATTGTCATCACCGCAATATAAACATTGCGGCAATGACAATCCACATGTCCTACTGGCAATTGTCTCGATCGACATTCCTTCGCCACCGCTTTCCGGCCCGCCCGCTCGCATACCAATCCGCCAGTCACCATGAAACGCCCGGGCTGCGAACGTCGTCATAAGTACCGACAGGAATGACAGCCTTCACCACCAACAAGAACCTTCTTTCAGCCGATTTGATATCCTGACTTCGCTATGGGCAAACGCATCTTCTTGTTCATCGTTACCAACATTGCGATCGTTCTGACGCTCAGCATCGTCGCGGCTTTCCTGGGCGTTGGGAGCGGCATCGGACCCGAGGGCCTGAACCTCCAGGCGCTGGCACTCTTCTGCCTGTTCTGGGGCATGGGGGGCGCCTTCATGTCGCTCCAGATGTCGCGCTGGATTGCCAAGCGGGCCACCGGCGTCCAGCTCGTGGACGGGCGGACCGGCAACAGCCAGGCAGACTGGTTGTACGAAACCGTTGGACGGCTGACACGTCAGGCCAACCTCCCCATGCCGGAGGTCGGGATCTATGACTCGCCCGAGGTGAACGCCTTTGCGACTGGCCCGAGCAAGAGCCGCAGTTTGGTGGCGGTGTCCTCCGGCCTGCTCAGATCGATGCGCCCCGACGAAGTCGAGGGTGTCCTCGCCCATGAAGTCGCGCACATCGCCAACGGCGACATGGTGACGATGACGCTGCTGCAGGGCGTCATGAACGCGTTCGTGATGTTCGCCGCGCGCGTGATCGCCTATGCGCTGACGCGTTCCGGCGACTCCCGCAACAACAACGGCGGCAGCTACTACCTGATCGTGATCGTCCTGCAGATCGTGCTCGGCATCTTCGCCGCGCTGGTGGTCAACTGGTTCTCGCGCCACCGCGAGTTCAAGGCCGACCACGGTGGTGCGACGCTGGCCGGCCGCGAGCGGATGCTCGGCGCTCTCCGCCGCCTCGCCGCAAATCACGAGCTGGTCGAGACGGAACACCAGGCTCTGGCGACGATGAAGATCAACGGCGGCCGCAGCTGGGCGGCGCTGTTCTCGACTCACCCGCCGATCGAAGAGCGGATCAAGGCGCTGGAAAACTTCCGCTGAAGTGTCGTACCGCACGCTGATTTCGACCGAACAGCTCGCCGATCACCTGGACGATGGCTGGGTGATCGCCGACTGTCGGTACGATCTACAGAAGGAATCGTGGGGTCACGACGAGTATCTCGCCGCTCACATCCCGGGCGCCGTCTACGTCAGCCTCAATGAAGACCTGTCGGGACCGCGGACGGGTGCCAACGGCCGGCATCCAGTTCCGTCAGTCGACGCACTCGCCGAGACGTTCGGACGGCTGGGAATGTCGCGCGACCTCCAGGTGATCGCATACGACCAGGACAGCGGCATGTACGCGAGCCGCCTCTGGTGGTCGCTCCGCTACCTCGGCCACGACGCGGTCGCACTGCTCGACGGTGGCTGGGCGAAATGGAAACGGGAAGGCCGTCCCACGAGATCGGGAGACGAGCGCCGTCCAGCAGCCGTCTTCAACGTCGATCCGAACCCGCACATGCGGGTAACGGTGGAAGCCGTCAGCGCACACCTCGACGACAAGTCGGTCCTGCTGGTCGATGCGCGTGCGCCCGAGCGCTTTGAAGGGCGCAATGAGACCATCGATCGGGCGGCCGGCCACATCCCGGGCGCAATCAATCACTTCTTCAAGACGAACCTTGCCGGCGACGGGACGATGCTCTCGGCCGAGGCACTGCGTCGGAACTTCGAGAGCCTCCTGAAGGGGCGGGACACATCCGAGGTGGTCATGTACTGCGGCTCGGGTGTCACTGCCTGCCACAACCTTCTGGCCATGGAGCACGCAGGGCTGCCTGGCGCCCGCCTCTACGCCGGGTCGTGGTCCGAGTGGTCGGCGGACCCGGCGCGCCCGACTGAAAAAGGTCCCGCCAACCAGTAAACGTCCCGGGGCCACTTCCCGTCCAAGAAAGCCGGGAGGACGAGATGGCTCGAACTGTGTGGACGACACTGCTCGTACTTGCAACGGCTGCAACCGTGGGCCTGCCAGCTCAGCGCGCGGGCGACCGCGACTTCGGCCTGAGCCAGGAGGAGTGGTGCCGCGATGCGCGCCGCTCCGACATCTGCGAGGTTCGAGAGGAGACGCTCAGTAACGTCAAGATGGTCGACCTCGACGCGCG
>JAICEG010000004.1 GCA_025924295.1 Vicinamibacteria bacterium | reverse complement strand
CTTCGTCTTTCCGATCGAGAACATGCCGGCTGCCATACAGCCGGTCACCTACCTGATCCCATTGCGGTACTTCCTGGTCATCCTGCGGGGCATTTTTCTCAAGGGGGTTGGTCTCGAGATCTTGTGGCCTGAGGCGCTTGCGCTGCTCGGCTGGGGTGTGGGCATTCTCGTACTGGCGACGCTGCGGTCCAGCAAACGACTCGCGTAATGCCCCGGTTCTATGGCGCAGGGACGATTCGGAGCACCTTGTCGTCTCCTGCCATCGGGTTCCCGCGGCCGTCGCGATTGTTGGTCGTGAAGTAGAGATGCCCATCAGGGCCGCTGACGACGTCCCGCAGTCGACCGAACGTTCCGTCGAGAAGCCGCTCCTGTGTCGCCACGCGTCGTCCATCGATCGTGAGCCGCAGCAGGTGCGTGCCGCGCAGCGTCGCCACAAAGAGGTTGTTGGCAAACTGCAGGATCTGCTGTCCCCGATAGAACGACATGCCGGACGGCGCGATCGCGGATGGATAAAACACGATCGGCGCCTCCATGCCCGATGCGGTGGTCGCCCCCTGGATGTTCGGCCATCCGTAGTTCAGCCCCGACTGAATCACGTTGATCTCGTCGTTGCCGTTCGCGCCATGTTCTGAAGCCCAGAGATCACCGGTTGCAGGATGCCAATCGAACCCTTGCGGGTTGCGATGCCCGAAGGTGAAGACTGGTGAGCCGAATCGATTGCCCGTGGCCGACGAGCCGGTCGAGGTGATGCGCAGGAGCTTTCCGGCCAGCGACGAGACATCCTGGGAGAGTGATGTGTTGTTGGCGTCGCCCGCGGTCGCGTAGACGAGACCGTCCGGGCCGAACTTGAGCCTGCCCCCATCGTGGATCGTCGCCGCGGGAATCCCGTCGAGGATGGCGGCCGGCTCACCAAGACGGCCGCCGACTTCGCGATAGCGTTCGATCCTGTTGACGGCCCTGCCTCCTGATGTCGCCGAGTAATAGAGGTACACGAAGCGGTTCTGCGCGAACCCCGGGTCGAGCGTGATCCCCAGGAGCCCGGCTTCTCCCTGGGCAAAGACACCACCAAGCGTCAGAGCGACCTCAGAGGTGAAACTGGTCAGATTCACGATGCGGACGCGCCCAGGCCGCTCGGTGACAAACAGTCTGCCGTCGGGTGTGAACGCGAGCGACCAGGGGATCTCCAGATCGCTCGTCACGGTGTCCACGCGGAAGCGTGCGCCGTCGCGAGCGGTGAAGACCTGGTTCGACGAGCCCGGTGGCGTTGGGGTTGGGGTTGGCGACTGCTGCGAATCGCCTGAATCACACGCGCGTGTTTCAACCGCCTGGCTCAGGAGCACGAGACACAAGGCGGTGCCGCTGAACAACGTCGTCCACATGCGCGGACTCCTTCAGCGGTCGGCTAGAAGGCGTACTCGATGCCGACGAGCGGCGAGATCTTGTCGCGCAACCCGCCTGAGTTGAGACGAACCAGGAGGTTGGTGTTCACGAGCAGCCGACCGGCGACGTTGATCTTAAGTCCGGCAGCGCTGCTGAGCTCGTTGATCGACCCGGTGTCGAACGCGATGTTGGGTAACACCGTGCGACCGTCGAGTGCGTGGAACTCGTCGAGCCGGACGCGTGGCGAGTCGATGATGTATCGGCCGAGCACGTCGAGGGCGAACGTGACGCGAGGATGGACGGCGACGACCGCGCCGAGCGCATAGACCACGACGTCGGGCAGATCTCCTGCGACGCCCGAATCGAGATCACCGGCCAGGATGCTCGATCCATTCCACTGATAGCCAAGGTTGATGTGGGGGGAAAGTGTGCCGTAGGTGGCGGACCACGCCGCGAAGGGCTGTACCGCCGGCGCCCCGGTTCCCAGCAACTCCCGCTCGTCACCGGTTGGCAGGCGCAGGTCGAGTCCGAGAGCGAGCCCGTGTGTCTGTCCCTTCTTGATCGCCTGTTTCAGGCGCACGGTGATGTCGCCGGGTCCGCTCGCATGACCGAACGCCGTGAACAGCCGGCGATCGCCGATGCTGTCGTCGGCGGCGCGGAAGAAGTGGATCTGGGGAATCCTGGTCCCGAGACGGCGGATCGTGGCATCGGAAGTGACCACGATATCCGAGGAAATGAACGGGACGGCGATGGACACATCGAGATTGTTGGTCACCCCGTATGTGAGGAAGGCCGCCGACCGCGTGACTTCGGATTCAATCGTGTTCACGGTGGTGATGACGTCCTCGCGCCCGCCGAGCAACTGGCTGTCGTCGTGGGTGAATACCGCCGGGACCGAACGCAGGTCTATGTTTTCAATCGAGTCGAACGCGAGCCGCTGGTAGGCGAAGCCGATGGTGACGCGGCGCGCGCCAATCGTGTCGGCACGTTCGGCGAGGATGGGACCGAAGCTCGATGTCGATCGTGTGAAGACACCGAGTCCGGAATCGAATTGATAGGTGAACCCGGAGGCTGGTGCGGGCAGCGGCAGCGAGACGATCTGGCCGGTCAGTGCAGTTCCGAATTGCGAGAACTCGCTCTCGAAGCCGCTGTTGAAGTGGGCGGAGTGGGAGACACCGCCGGCCAGGTCCGCGAGGCTGTTCACGACGAGTCCGGCAGGCCCGTACAACTCGGTGAAGATGCGCGACAGCTCGCTGACGTTCACCGTGACGTTGTACGGAGGGGCCTGGGCACGCGCAGGCGCAGCGCTGATCATCAACGCCATCACGGCGGCGATACCAGTCACGAGCATGTGCTCACGTTGGACCACGAAGCTCCTCCTCGATGTGTGGAAGTCTCGATCCCAGGGGCCGGTCACTCGGCGATGACCCAACCTGACTCGGTCTTTTCAAAACGCAGGGTCTGCGTGCTGTTCTGGGTCTGACGACGGCCGGCGGTCGTGAGGGTGTCGCGGCGCGCGATGCGCGCTGTCGCAGTCCGCCCGTCGATCCTGAGGTTCTCCACGCGCATGTCGATCTCTTGCGAGTCGATCTGGCGGAAGCTGTTCATCAACACAGTCTCCGCCGCCTTGGTCAGGCCCGGTCGGACCGATCGATACAACGCGATGTCTTCGGTCTCGATCGCCTGCTCGTAGATACGGATCACGCGGCGAATGGCCGCGTCATCCGTCTCCACCGGTGCGGACGGAGCGGGTTCCGGCGGCGCTGCGGCGTCGCGTGGCGCCGGCGTCGCAGGCTGAACCGGCGGAGGCGGCGCCACCGGCTCGGGCACTGGTGCAGGGGCCGGCGACGGCTGAGGCTTCACCTCTTCGGCCGGCTGCGTCGCGGCCGGTGGAGTGACAGGCGGATTCGCAGCCGCCGGCGGCGGAGCCTGTGTCACCGGTGGCGGTGTCGTCGTGGGCGGTGCGGTCGCGGGACCCGGTGTTGTCGCAGGTGGTTGTGGCAACGTCGCGCGCCCGTTTGCCGGTGGCTGCTGCGTCGGTGCGATCCTGGGCTGCGGCGCCGGTTTCGACGCCGCATCGGCGGTCGCAGTTGTCGCCGGACTCTGCGTGGGTTCATCCGCCGGCGGCTCGACAACCGGCGGTGGCACGTTGGCCGGCACCGGTGCTTCCACAACTGGATTCGCGGTTGCCTGTTCCGCTGGCGTCTCACCCCGATCGACCTCAGTTCCTTGTCCGCGCCAGAACAGCAAAGCCGCAACGACGACCGCGAGGAACGCGATGGCTATCGCGGATCGCTCGAGCCAGCGCGAACCCCTGACCGGGATTGCGGAGTCGGACAGAGCAGGCGTGCTTTCTCGTCGTGTCGTCACGACCGGTTGGCTGCCCACGATGCTTCCCGCTTCCAGATCGCGACGAATTCTCCTCAGCTCCGCCTGGAGATCCGACGCGTGCTGGTATCGCAGGTCGCGCTCCTTCTCGAGAGCCGTCGCGATGACAGTCTCCAGGCGCGGCGGGACCAGTGGATTCAGCTCGGCGATCGGGCGTGGCGCGCGATTGAGAATGGCGTCGTAGACCACGGCGGTCGTGCTGCCGCCGAACGCCTGCCGCCCCGTTACCATCTCGTACATGACCGCGCCGAGCGAAAACAGATCGGTCCGCGAATCGATGTTCTCACCGCGTGCCTGCTCGGGTGACATGTACGACACCGTCCCCAGAGCCGTGCCCGGCTGCGTAATCTGGTTGCTCTGCGTGCGCTCGCCGGGCGTCGTCGTGTCGGCCGCGCTCGAGAGCGATGACGGCGACGATGTGAGCTTGGCGAGGCCGAAATCGAGGACCTTCACACGATTCCGGTCGCTCAGGAAAATGTTGGCCGGCTTGATGTCGCGGTGCACGATCCCCTGCGAATGCGCGGCCTCGAGCGCGTCGGCGAGTTGAATGCTGACGTCGAGCACATCGCCAACCTTCAGCGCCCCTTTCGCGATACGCTCGCGGAGCGTCTCGCCCTTGAGCGCTTCCATGACGATGAACGGGGTGTCGCCGTCCTGTCCGACGTCGTAGATGGCACAGATGGCCGGGTGGCTGAGGGAACTGGCGGCGCGCGCCTCGACCCTGAATCGCTCGAGTGCCTTGGCTTCCTGGGCGTAGCTGGCAGGCAGGAACTTCAGGGCAACCTGGCGTCCAAGCCGGGCGTCTTCCGCAAGGTAAACGACTCCCATCCCGCCAGAGCCAAGCGGGCTGAGGATCCGGTAATGGGAGACGGTACGGCCGATCATACCCAGCCTGCGAGAGCCGCCGCAGAACAGTCAAGAAGCATTGCGTGAAGGCTCAGCGTCTGTCAAAGCATTCGTTGGCGGTCCCTCCTGATCGTACCGCGCCTGCGCTTCGCCTGCCGCAACGTCGACGCGAGTCAGGACGAGGGCCCCCACAACGAAAAACACGATGATCGACAGCACCGCGGCGCGGCTCGACGTGAACAGCGTGACGGACGCCGCGAACAGTGCCGGTCCGGCGATGCCGGCAAACTTCTCGAACACCGCGAAAAAGCCGAAGTATTCCGACGATTTGTGCTTCGGGATCATGCGCGCGAACAGCGATCGGCTCAGGGCCTGGGTGCCTCCCTGCACCGTGCCGACGAGAAACGCCAGCGCGAAGAACTGCCAGGCCGCGGTCATGAAGTAGCCGAGCACGCTGATGCCGACATAGATGGCAATCCCGATGAAGACACCCTGCTTGGCGCCGATGCGATGAGCCAGGGCGCCGAACACGAACGAGCACGGCACGCCGACGAATTGCACGATCACGAAGGCTGCGATTTGCGCGTTACGGTCGATGCCGACTTCGGCACCGTAGATCGATGCCATGCGGATGATCGTCTGTATTCCATCGTTGTAAAGCAGGAACGCGACGAGCATCAGGAACGCCTGTCGATAGCCGCGAAGTTCGCGGAAGGTCTCGCGCAAGCGAACGAACGCTACCCGGACAGGATTATCGGTGCGTCGTTCATCGGACTCGAGTGCCGGCGCCGGTTCCGGCACGCGAAAGAAAAGTGGCAGCGAAAATACCAGCCACCACACCGCAACACTCATGAACGACAGCCGGATCGCCGCCACCGAATCCGTCAGGCCGAACGTGCCCGGGCTGAGAATCCACGCGAGGTTCACCAGCAGCAGCAACCCTCCGCCCAGGTACCCGATGGCATACGCGGACGTCGACACGCGGTCGATTTCCTTCGGCGCCGCGATGTGGGGCAGCAGCGAGTCGTAGAACACGAAACTGGCGGCGATGCCGATGTTGGCGATGATGAAGACCGTCGCGGCAAACGCCCAGCCGCCCTGCGGGATCATCGCCATCAGCAGGGTCGCCACGACGCCGACCGACATCGATAGGGCGAGGAACGTCTTTCTCAGCCCCCGCACGTCCGCGATGGCGCCGAGTATCGGCCCGATGACCGCGGTGACGGTGACCGCAATGGTCGTGGCCCAGGCGAAGCGGGCGGTTGCGTCGACGGGTGTCAGTCCGGCCGCGGCGTAATCACTGAAGAAGCGGGGGAACACCGCGGTGATCACCGTGGTCTGGAACGCCGAGTTCGCCCAGTCGTACATCGCCCAGGCGCGCAGTTCCGGACGGTGCAGGCCGAGTCGTGTCAGCAGTGGGATCCGGGTACCAGCCGCCGTCATCAGAAGGTTCTCCGCGCGATCCACTCGCGCAACAACGAGTCGACGACGACGTATTGATTGCCTTCCTTCAGGACCAGGTCCTGCTTGAGCAGCGCCGACAGTGACGTCTGTATGCTGGAAGGTCCGCCGAGACGATAGCGCGCGCGGACATCAGCGGAAAGCAGGCCGTGCCCGTTCTCGAGGACGACGGCGCGGAAGACCGCCCGTTGCGCCAGCGTCAATCGCTGCCATACGGCTTCGAAGATCGGCTCCTGTTCGGCAAGCAGCCGCGCCAGCGTCGTGTGCAGCGCGTCCAGTGTCGCCCTTCGTCCGCCCGCCGATCGCACATCGTCCCACGTCTCATGGGCGAGACGTTGCACGTCGTAGGGGAGGTTGCCGGCGAGATCGACGATCGCCGCGCCCAGTCCAACCTCGGCGCGAATGCCGCTGCGGCCGAACTTCGATTCGATGAAGGCCGCAAAGACGTCGGCCGGAATCTTCTGCAGGCGCATGACCGGCCCGGCCTTGTAGAAGGGGCGGCGCGGACCGATCATCTTCTCCATGAGGCTCGGCTCGGATCCGGCGAACACATAGCCGACCTGCCGTTGCTGCTGGGCCGCGGCGCGCAGCGCGTGTTCGACGCTCCCGCCGTTGAACCCGTCGATGGCCTGGAACTCGTCGAGCGCCACGACCATCGAGCGTTTCTGTTCGGCCGCCAGGCGGCCGGGCAGCGTGAAGACTTCGTTGGCGAGACGGTTGACGTCGCGCTCGTTGCGCACCAGCGGAAAGGCGACCGAAAAGCGTCCGGGGCCGGCGGCGCCAGAGTCGTACCTGACCTCGGGCCGCGTCGATTGGATGACCTTGGTGAGCCAGCCGCGGGCGCGCTCCGATCGCGTCTCGACCGCCGCGAGCGCCCGGGCGTACCCCTCGAGGAAAGACAGGTACGAGCTGTAGCTGCTGACGGTGATGTCGAGGGTCAGGACCCCGCGCCGTGACAGCGCGTTCAGCGCCTGACGGATGAGCGAGGACTTGCCGTAGCGGCGGGGGGAGATGAGGAAGACCTTCTGGCCCGCCGCCAGATCGCCAATGAGGCGGTCGAGCTCAACCTCGCGATCGACGAACGATTCGCCAGGCACGACTTCGCCGTAGACGAACGGGTTCTGCATGCGACTACGTGAAATAGCGTAACGGTTACGTCGAGTAACGTAACACAGAACCGGCCGGGCGGCGGGCCGGCGGCTATCCGGCGCCCGGGTCGGCGAGCGGCAGCTGCCCGGTGTAGATCGCCATGCCGACCACGGCGTCGACCCCGGCCGCATCCAGCTGGTTGATGTCGTCCCAGGTGGTGATGCCACCGGCGGCGGTCACGCGTCGCGAGGTCGCCTGGCGCACGGCCATGATCGCCTTCATGTCGGTGCCTCCCATCAGGCCCTCGGTGTCGACGTGGGTGTACAGGAACTCGGAACAGAACGGCTCCAGCGCCCGCGCGGCGTCCACGGCGGTGATCGGCAGCACGGTCTTCCAGCCGTGAATGACCACGCGTCCAGCGCGGCTGTCGACGGCGGCGATCACGCGATCGACACCGACCGCCTCGGCGAGCGAGCGCGCGAATGCC
Organism: Vicinamibacteria bacterium; assembly: GCA_025924295.1. Taxonomy (GTDB): domain Bacteria; phylum Acidobacteriota; class Vicinamibacteria; order Vicinamibacterales; family UBA2999; genus Gp6-AA40. The sequence goes on along the minus strand of JAICEG010000004.1, from coordinate 22,054 downwards.
GCATCGACCGCGCCATCGCGGAAGAGGGCGGAGCTGGCGATGACCGCGTGCGCTCCGAGTGCGAGCACTTCACGGGCGCGCTCGACGGTGCGGATACCGCCGCCGACGCGGCAGGGGAGCCGGCCGCAGATCGATCGCACCAGGTCGGCGTTGTCGCCGCGGCCGCGCGCGGCATCGAGATCGATGAGCTGAACGCGTGGAAAGCTGGAGAACTTCCGAATCCATGGTTCAGGATCGGGCGCCTCGATGGCCAGCCGCTCACCCTGGACGAGTTGGACGACGTGGCCGTTCTGAAGGTCGATCGACGGAATCAGCATCTAGGGATCCAGTTGTTCGCGTTCGGTTCGAGGTTCTTGGTCGTCCGTCATAATCTCACCGGGATCCCGTGTGCTTGCAGGTGTCGCTTCAATTCGCTGACGCTCGACTCCGCGTAGTGGAAGATCGATGCGGCGAGCGCGGCATCGGCGTGCCCGCGCGTGAACACGTCGGCAAAGTGATCGACCGAGCCTGCGCCACCTGACGCGATCACCGGGATGTCGACGGCGTCGGACACCGCCGCCGTCATCTCGCAATCGAAGCCGGCCTTCGTGCCGTCGCGATCCATCGACGTCAGCAGGATTTCGCCGGCCCCTCTGGATTCAGCCTCTCTGGCCCAGGCGACGGCGTCACGCGCGGCGTCCGTCGTGCCGCTCCGCACGTACACCGCGAACCCACCGTCCCGTCGCTTGGCGTCGATGGCGCAAATCACCGCCTGACTGCCGTAGCGACGCGCCAGCGTCGTAATGAGATCAGGCTGCCGCAGCGCTGCCGTGTTCAGGCTGACCTTGTCTGCGCCAGCGTCAATGGCCGCCGCGGCATCGTCCTCCGAGCGGATCCCACCGCCAACCGTGAGCGGAAGAAAGATCTCCTGCGCAACGGCGTGGATCGTTCGTGCGAGCGCCTGCCGGCTCTCGAGCGTGGCCGTGATGTCGAGGACGACCACCTCGTCGATGCCTTCGACGTTGTAGCGGCGGGCGAGCGCGGCCGGATCGCCAGCGTGGCGCAGTTGTTGAAACTGCACGCCTTTCACGACCTGGCCATCGCGGACGTCCATGCAGGCGATGATGCGCTTGGTCAGCATCAGGCGCACACCTCGAGGAAGTTGCGCAGGATCGCGAGCCCGGCATCGCCGGATTTCTCGGGATGGAACTGCACGCCGAAGATGTTGTCTCGCTCGACGACCGATGAGAAAGTGTTGGCGTGCGTGGTCGCCGCCACGCACTCGGTCGTCACTGGCGCGGCATACGAGTGTGTGAAATACACCTGCGCGCCGGAGTTCAATCCGCGCAGCAACCGGGCAGCGCCCCGGAACTCGAGGGAGTTCCAGCCGACGTGCGGAACCTTGAGGCGCTGGTCGGCGTCACCAGCCAGTCGCGCGATTCGTCCGGCGATCGCACCAAGCCCCGCGACAGCTGGCGCTTCGTCGCTGCCTTCGAACAGCCACTGCATGCCGACGCAGATGCCAAACAGCGGGGTGCCGGACGCTGCCGCGCTCCCGATGGCTTGACGCCACGGATCGTCGAGGTTCGCAGTTGCGCCGAAATGACCCACGCCGGGCACGATCACCCCGCGAGCACGATGGCACTCCTCGGGCGCCGACGGAACGACGAAGTCGGCCCCGAGCGCCGTGAGCGCTTTGCGGACCGAGGTCAGATTCCCGGCGCCGTAGTCGACGAGTGCAATCACAGCAACCCCTTTGTGCTCGGCAACATCTTCGCGAGCCGCGCGTCCTTCGCGCAGGCGACACGAAGCGCTCGTGCAAATGCCTTGAATACCGCTTCGATGTGGTGGTGACTCGAGCGCCCGTAGAGCACCTTGAGGTGCACGTTGGCGCGCGCCCCCGACGCGAACCCGTCGAAGAAGTCGTGCACGAGCTCCGTCTGCAGGTCGCCAACCATGCGCACTCGCACCTTCAGATCCACGACAGCGTGCGGGCGGCCGCTGAGATCGATCGCGGCGACGGCCAGCGTCTCGTCCATCGGCATCACGAAATAGCCAGCGCGGTTGATCCCCTTGCGATCGCCGAGCGCCTTCAGGACAGCCTCACCGAGGACGATGCCGACGTCTTCGACGGTGTGATGCTGATCGACGTCGAGATCGCCCCGGGCGTCGAGCTTCAGGTCGAACCCGCCGTGCCGGGTGAAGAGCTCGAGCATGTGATCGAAGAAACGAATGCCGGTGCGCACTTCGTAGCGGCCTCGTCCGTCCACTGCGAGCACCCCCTTGATCTGCGTTTCCGTTGTCTGGCGATCGAACGCAGCGATGCGCGCCTTGCTCATCGTGTGACCCTCCCGGATAGCGCCGATTCGAGCGCCTCGATGGCGGCGTCGGTGTGCGTGAGCAGCCCGGCGGTCACGCGAACGCAACCGGGCGTGGCCGGGTCATGCGACCGGTCGCGCACGTGAACGCCGCGTCGCGCCAGCGCGTCGATGACCGGCGCCACGGGGTCGCCAACTCGCACCATCACGAAGTTGGCTGCGCTCTCCCAATACGCGAGCCCGAGGCGACGGCACGCGGCGTAGAGACGCTCGCGCGACTCCGCCACCTGCGCTGCATAGCGGGGGAGGAACTCGCGGTCGTCGAGCGCGGCGAGGGTCGCAGCCATCGCTACGGCGTTGATGTTGAAGGGCAACGTCACGGCCCGAACTGGGTCGAGCGCCTGGGGCTGTCCGATGAGCACTCCCACCCGCATGCCGGCCAACCCGTACGCCTTCGAGAACGTCCGGCCCACCAGCACGTTCGGATAGGCCGCGAGCTTCGGCAGGAAGCTGGTTCCACCGAATTCGATGTAGGCCTCGTCGATCAGGACGACCACGCGCGGCGCAGCCTCGGCGATGCGCTGAAGGTCGGCAATGGGGATCAGTCGGCCGGTCGGGTTGCTCGGAGTGTTCAGGAAAATCATCCGCGTCCGCGGTGTCACCGCCGCGATGACTGCGTCGGTAGGAAACACGAACTCGGGCCCCGACGGAATCTTCACCGCGGTCGCGCCGACGGCGGCGGTCGAATTCGGGTACGGATCGAAGGCCGGCAGCGGAATGATGGTCTCGGCGTCGTGGATGCGGGCGCCCGAGATGTGGCCCATTGCGGCCATCAGGATGCCCTCGTCCAGTCCGTTGGTCAGCAGGATCCACTCGGGATCGACCTCGAACTGGCGCGCGCATGCACGCACGAGCTCCGAGTACGACGGGTAGGTCGAGACATCAGTCGTCCGCATTCGCTGAATCGCGTCGAGGACGCGAGGCGAGCAGCCGCCAGTGTTCTCGTTGAGGTGAAGCCGCAACCCGTCGCCCGGGTCGGGATATCCCTGAAGTCGCTTCATGATCTCGACTGCGTTGGGCGGGTCCTGTTCTTCGGACCCGCCGTGCTCTGTGGCCCTGCCGGGTTTCCGAGCCGAACGACGATCGACTCGGCATGCGCGTTGAGTCCCTCCGCTCTCGCCAGATCGATCACGCTGCGACCGATGCGTGACAGCCCGTCTCGCGTGACGCGCTGCACGGTGATCTGACGGACGAAGTCCGCCGCCGATAATCCTCCCCGAACACGTGCCGCGCCGGCCGTCGGCAGAACGTGATTCGAGCCGATGGCGTAGTCGCCGGCAACCTGCGCCGACCATTCACCAACGAACAGCGAGCCGACGCACCTCACCTGTGAAGCCATCGCCTCATCGTCAACGACCATGTGTTCGGGAGCGGCGGCATTGGCGAGCGCCATCGCTTCGGCCGTCGACCGCGTCACGATGATGCCGCCATGCCGGCGAAGCGAGAGCCGTGCCGGACCATCGGGTGGCACCAGCGCGCTGACCTGCGCGGCGACGTGTTTCGCCAGACGCCGGTTGGGAGTGATCAGCACTGCTCGCGCATCAGGGTCGTGCTCGGCCTGGGCAATCAGGTCGGCGGCGATCCAGGCAGGGTCTCCTTTCGCGGAGACCAGCAGGATCTCACTTGGCCCGGCGTAGAAATCGATACCGCAGTCGGTTGCGACCAGCGCCTTTGCGGAGGCGACCCATCGATTGCCAGGTCCCACGATCTTGTCGACTCGCGGAACCGAAGCGGTCCCGTACGCGAGTGCCGCGATGGCGTGCGCGCCGCCGAGCCTGAACAACCGTGAGACACCGGCCTCCAACGCCGCTGCCATCACCACCGGCTCGGGGCGTGGGCATACGGCCACAACTTCACCAACGCCCGCGGCGACGGCGGGAATCGCTGTCATCAGCAGCGATGAGGGGAGCGGATATCGACCGCCAGGGACATAACAACCGACGCAATCGAGCGGCACGACGCGCTGCTCGACGCTCACACCGCTGGTCACTCGAACGCTCCACGAACGTGGGACCTGACGTGCGGCGACCGTGCGAATGTTCCGCGCCGCGGCCCGAATGGCCGCCCGCACATCGGCCGGTACCTGTGCCGCGGCTTGCCGCATCTCTGTGCGCGATACCTCCATCGGCTCGTTCAGCCGATCCAGCGTCTTCGCGTACTGCAGGAGCGCACGATCTCCTTTGCGACGGACGTCGGCAACGATCTTTGCGACGCGTGCGTCGGTTGCGGCGTCACGAGTGCGCTCGGGAGACAGCAGCGCATCGACCGCCCGCCGGTTCGACGATTCAACAATCTTCAACTGGGCCATCGGACCCTCAAACCTTCGTACTGGACCATCGCACCCTCGCCCGCCGCCCCCTCGGACCGTAGACTCTGAAATCTCTAGACGACGATCTTGTTCAACGGGTATTCGACGATGCCCTGGCCGCCGGCCGCCTTGAGCTTCGGAATCAAGTCGCGCACCGTGCGCTCCTCGATGATGGTGTTCACGGCTACCCACTCGTCGTCGCTGAGCGAGGAGATCGTCGGTCGCTGCAGCGCAGGCAGGAGAGCGAGCACGCGATCCAGGGCCGCGCGCGGGACGTTGAGCATCAGCCCGACGCGCCCCTGGGCCTCGATCGCCGCGCGCAGCAGGAGGGCGATGTTCTCGATCTTCGTGCGCTTCCATTCATCGGCGAGCGCGACGTCGTTGGCGATGAGCTGCGTGTTCGACTCCATCACGGTGTCCAGGATGCGCAGGCGATTGGCCCGCAGCGTCGACCCCGTTTCGGTGGCTTCGACGATCGCATCGGCGAGGACCGGGGGCTTGACCTCCGTGGCGCCCCAGGAGAACTCGACGTTCACCGGTACTTTGAGCCGATCGAAGTATGCCTTGGTGACGCGCACCAGCTCAGTGGCGATGGTGGCGTCGGCGAAGTCGGTCGGCGACTTGAACCGGGAGTCTTCAGGGGCCGCCAGCACCCAGCGCACCTTGCCGAAACTCTGTTTGGCGTAGACGAGGTCGGCGATCGAGGTGAGTGAGTGCTTCGAGTTGCCTCCGAGCTTGTGCTCGGCGATCCAGTCCTGCCCGGTGAGGCCGGCGTCGAGCACGCCGTCGCAGACGTAGCGCGCCATCTCCTGCGCGCGAATCAGCATGCACTCGATCTCGGGATCGTCGATGGATGGAAAGTACGAGCGCGTGCTCACGTAGATGTTGAACCCGGCGCGAGCGAACAGCTGGATCGTCGCGTCCTGGAGGGAGCCTTTCGGTATGCCGAGCTTGAGCTTCATGGAATCGTCACGCCCTCCACGCGCTGAAAGAAGCACGTCCGCTCACCGGTGTGGCAGACGTTGCCGTCACCGAGTCGTTCGGCCTTGACGAGCAGCGTGTCCTCGTCACAGTCGATGAGCACGTCACGGACCGCCAATCGGTTTCCCGACGTCTCCCCTTTGGTCCACAGCTTGTTGCGGGTGCGGCTGAAGAAGGTCACGTAGCCGGTGCGCCGCGTGACGTCCCATGCCTCTTCGTTCATGAAGCCCACCATGAGGACTTCGCCGCTCTTGTGATCCTGCACGACCGCAGGGATCAGGCCGTCCAGTTTTGAGTAGTCCATGTCATCGTCTCAACGTTGATGTCGCCGCTGCGCGTTCGCACGCAGGCGGCCGTACAAAGCAAAACCCCGCGCGGTGGAACCGGCGGGGTTTGCGCAACCTCTGATTGATTTCCTGAGTCGAGGTCTTCAGTCCGTCTGCGCGCACACACCCACCGGCCGGCCATGATGGCCGTGGTGATGGTGATGCACGTGGCGCCGGAGACAGGTCGACATCTCCTTACAGACTATCTGAAAGGACGCGCTTACTGCAAACAGGCCGAGAGCCGAGAGCCTCAGGGCTTCTTGTGCTCCTTGATGTACGTGTTGGCAAACGCGAGCAACTGAGGGTTCTGAAGCCCGATCGCTTCCGCCTCGGTCTGCGCCCGGTCCACAGCCCAGCCGTCCTGCAGCACGCGCTTGATCATCCACACCGCGCCCACGCGATTGGCCGATCCGCAGTGGATGAAGACCGGCTGGTTGGACTTGTCTGCGACCGCGCCAAGGAAGTCGGACACGACCTTGGGGTCCGGTGAAGCCGCGTTGAACGGCAGGTGGATGTACTTGAGCCCGGCTGTCTTGGCCGCAGCCCGGCCGGCATCGACGTCAGCGCCCGCCTCGTTCGCCAGGCGAAGATTGATGACCGACACGTAGCCTTCTTTCCGGAGCGCGGACATCGCGCTTGGATCGACGGCGCCGCCGCATCCGACCGTGGCATCGACTCGTGAATAGTTGCGGACGCCTGGCATTTCAGATTTCTTCACCTGCGCCGCCGTCGACGACACGACCAGCCCGGCCAGAGCGATGATCGCGAACAGTTGAATGCGCATACCGTCCTCCAGACCCTGGATATTACCCCGGGCGCGCGACGCCCGTTGACACTGTCAGCGACGCGAATGATACTAAAGGGTCGTTTGTGCGGCGATTTCCACGACTTGATGGGCCGCACAGCCGGAAAACCGGCTGATCCTTCTAAGTCGCGAAACAGCCCGCGACATCGCGGGCTTTTTTTTGGAGCTTTATGGACAAGTACATCTTCTCCTCGGAATCGGTTGGCGAGGGTCACCCGGACAAAGTCGCCGACACGATCTCCGACGCCGTCCTTGACGCATGCCTCGCCCAGGACAAGTTCAGTCGCGTTGCCTGCGAAACCTATGTGAAGTCGAACACCGTCATCGTCGGCGGTGAGATCACGACGAAGGCCAAGCTCGATTTCGTCAAGATCGCACGCGACAGCATCCGCGAGATCGGCTACGTCAACGACGATGACGTGTTCCACGCGGACAAGGTGTTCGTCAACGTGCTGGTCACGCAGCAGTCGCCTGACATCTCGCAGGGCGTCGATGCCAAGAAGGCGGTTGGTAAGAAGACCGCCAAGCAGGGTGCCGGCGATCAGGGGTTGATGTTCGGTTACGCCAGCAACGAGACGCCCGAGCTCATGCCGGCGCCGATCATGTTCGCGCATCGCCTCGGCCGCGAGCTCACGAAGATCCGCAAGGCCGGTGGTGCGGCGTGGCTGCGTCCCGATGCCAAGTCGCAGGTGTCGGTCGTCTACGAGGACAACAAGCCTGTTGGTATCGCCAACGTCGTCATCTCGACGCAGCACACGCCTGACGTCTCGCACTCCGAGATCGAGAAGTTCTGCATCGAGAACGTGATCAGGAAGGTCCTGCCCGCGAAGCTCCTCACCGACAAGACCGAGTTCCTCATCAACCCGACCGGCCGCTTCGTTGTCGGTGGCCCGCAGGGTGACACCGGACTCACCGGCCGCAAGATCATCGTCGATACGTACGGCGGCATGGGCCGTCACGGCGGTGGCGCGTTCTCGGGCAAGGATCCCACGAAGGTCGATCGCAGCGCTGCCTACATGGGCCGCTGGGTTGCGAAGAACATCGTGGCTGCCAAGCTCGCGGCTCGCTGCGAAGTGCAGTTCGCGTACGCGATCGGCCACCCGGATCCGGTGAGCGTCCACATCGACACGTTCGGGACGGGAACCGTGGATAACGCGAAGATCCTGAAGGCTGTGAACCGCGTGTTCAGCTTCCAGCCGGCGGACATCATCGACCAGCTGAACCTGCGCCGTCCGATCTTCCTGAAGACGACCAACTACGGTCACTTCGGCAAGAGCGACAAGGACCTGACGTGGGAGCAGACGAACAAGGTGCAGGCGTTGCTGAAGGCACTCTCGAGCAGCCGCGCGGCCTAGTCTCGTTCGAAACGAAAACTCCCAACTACCACCCCAACTCCCAAGTCAGTCCGATTGGGAGTTGGAGGTTGGGAATCGGGAGTTGACGAAGTATTACCTTTCCACCGTCACAACGATCGGGTCTTCGATTCGCACTGTCAGCGGTGTGCCTGCTGACAGCGTCGCGTGATTGCGATCTCCGGCTATCACCGCAGCCGTGCCCGCGCCCGCGCCGATCGAGCCGCCAATAGCCGCTCCCTTCGCGCCGCCAAGGATGCCTCCGAGGATCGCCCCGCCGATCCCGCCGACTCCGATCTTCGCGGCGCTCTCGCGGCCAGGAGGATCCCCTTCGCGATAGATCGTCTCGGTGTTCATCGGCAGCCGGGTTCCGTCCGCGAGCACGACCGAGGTAAACCTGACGCCAAGACGTGCGCGGTCTTTCAGCTTGCCTCCACGCTCCACGAGCGTGACCTCGCCATGGGCCTTCGCGCCCGCGGGGATGGCGACCCGATCGCCCACCCTGACATCGCGCGTCACACGGGCAACCACGCTGTCTTCCACCTGTGCCCTCTCGGAGCTGACGGGTGACTCCAACTGCAGGCCAATCACCGAGTCCGCGGCCACGACCAACTCATCGAACAGGGGCGCGGGCGGTTCCACCGAACGCGAGGCCTGGTTGTCCACGATTGCAGCCGGTTCAATCGGAACCGTGACACGCGGTGTGACCGCAGGTGGTGCAGCCACAGGTGGCGGCTCGGACGCTCGCGGTGCGGCCGCGGTCTGGCGGACCGCAGGTCGAGGCGCGCGGGGCGGTGGCGTCGGTCTGGTCTCGGGGGCGACGGGGGCAGGCGGGGGCGGCGGCGCCACCGCCACGGGCTCGATGATGCCCTCCGACTCTGCCACGATGTCGCTGGAAGCTGGGGGCACCGGCTGGGCTTGTTCGGCTGCAGTCACCGGGGTGGAATCGTTCCGAACCGCCAGGAACGTCCCGCCCGCGCCAGCAGCGACGCAAACAACCACCAGAATGCCGGTCGCAGTCCTGGTCATATCCTGATCCTTTCGAGCCCTTCCCAAGAGCAAGGGCTGTGCCTCAGAAAAGCTCTGGAACAGGCGTGATCTAGCACGATCCGCCTTGGTGGATCGACCTCATTTTCGGATCTGTCCTCCATCTCCTCCACTCGAGAGGCCGCTTCAAGCCTCGCCCGGCCCGATCGCGGCACTGGCGACTCTGGCAGGCCGCTCGATCAGGCGCTCAATCAATGCCGCCGGGTCGGCGTCCGCGACCACGATCCGTCGGTTTTCCGGCCGGATGAAACCGTCAGCGACCGCCCGGTCGATCTGCGCCACGAGGCCGTCGAAATAACCCGCCACGTTGAGCAGCCCGCACGGTTTGCCGTGCAGACCCAGCTGGGTCCATGTGACGACCTCGCAGAACTCCTCGAAGGTCCCGAAACCGCCCGGCAGCGCGATAAAGGCATCCGACAGGCCTGCCATCAACGCCTTGCGCTCGTGCATGGACGCGACGATCCTGAGGTCTGGCAGCCCGCGATGTGCGATTTCGCGGGCGACCAAAGCGCTCGGAATCACGCCGATCACATGCGCACCGTGCGCCAGGGCGGCGTCGGCCACGACGCCCATCAGCCCGACGCGGCCGCCGCCGAAGACGATACCCACGTTGCGCCGCGCCAGCTCGATGGCGATCCGTTCTGCGGCGGCGCGGTACTCAGGGCGCGCCCCGGCACTCGAGCCACAGAAGATGCAGATGCGGTGAAGCATGCCGTTGATTCCGCTGCCCGAGCGGCCATGCTCGGGGGTCAGACGACGAATTTATACCCGAGGCCGTGGACGGTGTGAATGTATTGAGGGTGTCTGGGGTTGTCCTCGATCTTCTGGCGAAGCCAGGCCACGTGCACATCCACGGTCCTCGTCGACGGCATCGCGTTGTAGCCCCACACCTCATTGAGCAGCTCGTCGCGCGACAACGCCGCACCGCGATGTTCGACGAAGTAGCGCAGCAACTTGAACTCGCGCGCCGATAACTCGACGGGTTGGCCTGACTTGGTCACTTCCGCCCGGCGGAAGTCGATCGAGATTTCGCCAAAGCGGAAGGTCTCTCCAACGGCGGGGCTCGACACTGGCGCACTGCCACGGCGCAGCAACGCCTCGATGCGCGCGAGCAGCTCCGCCATCTCGAATGGCTTGATGAGATAGTCGTCGGCACCCAGCTTCAGCCCGACGACGCGATCGACGACCTGGCCGCGCGCCGTCAGCATCATGATGGGAGTCTGGATGCCGCGCTGACGCAGCGTGCGGCACACATCGAAGCCGCTGCCACCCGGCAACATCACGTCGAGCAGAATGACGTCGAAGTTTCCCGTGCTGCCGCGCGCGAGCCCCCTGACCGCGTCACCTTCGCTCTCGACGTCATAGCCTTCGGCCACCAGTCGATCGGTGAGCGTCAACACGAGGCCCGGCTCGTCCTCGACCAGGAGTATGCGACGCGACACGACGTGATGTGTTCCTTGGTTGCGCGAAACGGATGCCGATGCTACGAGTGCGTCGTCTGCAGCTGGCTGGCGACCGCGCTTGGCCGCTGATCGGGCTCGGCCGACGGCAGTGCAATGGTAAACGAACTGCCGGCCCCCGCTCTTGTCGTGACCGTGACCCGCCCCCCGTGTGCCGCGACGATCTGTCTGACGAGAGACAGGCCCAGCCCGTTGCCATGGATCTGACGTGCAACCGCATCCGAGCCGCGATAGAACGGATCGAAGATGTGGGGAAGCTCTGATGCCGGGATGCCGGCGCCGTGATCGCTGACGGTGATCCAGACCTCCGGCCGACGGCGCTGGCGGCCATGCTCGACCTTGATGCCAATCCAGCGATCGCGGCCACCGTACTTGACTGCGTTGGCGATCAGATTCTGCACGGCTGATTGCAGGGCGACGGCATCGCCAACGATCGTCGGCGGATTCGGAATGAAGTCGCGCTCGACGGTGATCTGCTCGGGCTCGAGCAGCGTGACCGAGCTGTCGATGGCGCCCTCGATGATCTCGGTCGGGGCGAGAGGGACCCGCGCCCCCTTCGTCAGGCCCGACTCGATGCCCGCGTACTGCAGCACGCGCTCGACCATCTCGCCCAGGCGACGGGCTTCGGTTTCGAGCAGTTGTCCGTAGCGCTTGACGCGATCGCCGCTGTCGACGACACCGTGCGAGAGATTCTCGGCGGCGGAACGAATCACCGCGACCGGCGTGCGCAGCTCGTGAGACACGCCAGCGACAAATTCCATCTGCTGACGCGCCAGGCGATGCGCACGGCGGGACGTCGCGGCCAGCAGTGCAACGCTGAGCGTGAGAAGGAGCAGCACCCCGAAGCTGATCGCCATGTTCTGTCGCCGGGCGCGCGCGACCGCAGCCTCGAGCGACCCGCTCTCGTGCTGCACCAGGAGTTGCCACCGGCCGAAGTCTTCCGGCCGCCGACGGTCCGCCCCCGAGAGCAGCTCTTCGCCGCGCAGGCGTGTGCCGGCGTCGCGCGGTGAACGATCCTCGACCGGGGGTCGAGGCGGCCGACCGAAGAAGAAGGCCTGCGTCCCTATGCCGAAGAGCGCTGCGGACGCATCGGCGCGAGCCGGGTCTACAGGTGCGTCCGGATCGGAGCGGTAGAGTACGTTCGAGGGATCACCCGCATCGGTGACCGCGACGCGGTACACATCACCTTCGACGTGCGTGAAGTGTCGCGACGCCAGCTCGGGCAGCATCTGCTCGCGGATGTACGGCATGTTCAGCTCAATGATGGTGAAGCCGAACAAGGGGGTCACGGTCTGCGGACCAGGCGTCGGACGAGGCGGAACGACCAGGTTCCGCAAGGGCACGACAATCAGCGAGTCCTCACCGCGCAGCACCGGCCGACGGTCGAACATGCGTCCGGCTTTGAAATCGCGGTATTCCTCCTCGATCTGCGAGCGCCAGACCTCCAGCGGGGGACGCCAATCGGTGGGTTCGAGCGCATCGATGTCAGCATTCCAGCGCCGCAGCCGCAGGTGGTCACTGTCACCATCGACGACGAGTACGTTGGAAACGATGTGAGGGTGGACGGCGGTATTCAACCAGGTGTTGTAGCGGTCCGCGTATCGCTCGGATACGCCCTCACGAACGGTGCCCGGACCGACCTGGAGATTCAGCGCGGCGCGAACGATCTCGCCGTCGAAGCCTTCCCGGAACTGGGCGGCAGCGATGCGGACGTTGCGCTGCAGGCGTTCGCGCGCGGCTGTGCTCAGCTCACCGACCCATTGATACTGGAGTACGGCGAGCGTCGGCAGGAGGACCAGGAGCGCGGCCGTGACGAGCGTCGTTCCCTTGGGTTTCTGGAGCTTCACCGGGCGAAGTGTAGCATGCATAGCAATCGCCGTAAGGCATTGAATTCTAAGCTTTTACATTCTTAACAATCTCTTTGCCGTCACTTAACCATGCCCTTTGAAAAGCCCGGGAATAATGAACTCATGCGAGGTGCCTGCATCGCTGCCATTGTGTCGTTGGTCGTCACCGCGTCTGTAGTTCAGACGGCCGGTGCCGGGCAGCAGCCTGAGGAACACAAAGCGACCGCCGTCCTGGCCGAGGCGCGCAAGGCGCTCGGCGGTGAAGACAAGCTGGCAGCGGTGACCAGACTGCAGATCACCGGGACCACCCGTCGTGCGAACGGCAACTTCAATCTCGAGGGCGACACGGAGGTCTTTCTCGAAAGGCCCGACAAGTTCCGGCGCAACGAATCGCTGACGGTCGGCGTCGGTGGCTCGTCGCTGGATCGAACGGACATCCTCAACGGCAGCGAGTTCTCGTCGGAAGTCAGTGGCGACTTTGGCGCACGCGGTCGCGGTCGCTTTGGCGGGGGCGGTGCGGGCGCAGCCCCCGGTGGCGGCACTGGCCAGGGCGCACCCTCACCGGAAGCGCTGGAGCGCCTCCGAGATTTTCAGCGGCGCAATCTACAGAGCGAGGTCAGCCGGCTTTTGATCGGCCTGCTCCTGACCAGCGATACCCCGTTCCGATGGATTGGGACCGCACAGGCGCCCGAAGGTACTGCCGATGTACTGGAAGTGAAGACTCCCGACGGCAACGCCACTCGCCTGTTCATCGACACGACGAGTCGCATGCCGTTGATGTTGACGTGGACCGGTCCGGCAGGCCGTGGCTTCGGCGGACGCGGAGGTCAGGGCCGAAGAGGTCAGGGCGGTGCCGACGCGGCTGCACCAGCGCCGGACGGACGTGGCGCCGGGGATCAGCCAGCGGCTCCTCCGGGTGGCAGCGCGGATCAGGCACGCGGACGTGGCCGCGGCGCCGCGGGACCACCCGTGACGCTCGAAATGCACCTGGCCGAGTACAAGACGGTGAACGGCATCAAGCTTCCGCATCTCATCACGCGCGGCGCGTCTGGTGAGACCAACGAAGAGTGGGTCGTCAGGAATTACCGAATCAATCCGAGTTTCAAGGCAAACACGTTCACAAAATGACGCGGATCATCCTTGCGCTGATGGCGCTGCTCGTCGCGGTGCCACTTGCCGCTCAACAGAATACGAACAATCAGACGCAGCTGCGTCTGGTCGTCGTCGATGAGACGGGTGCGGGAATTCCCCAGGCGACCGTTGTCGTGACACCGACCACTGGTGAGCCCATCACGTTCGCGACCGACGAGCGCGGCCTCGCCATGTCTCCCGCGTTGCCAGTCGGGAACGTGCAGCTCCATATCGAGTTCCCCGGGTTCGAGTCCTACGAGAGTCAGCTGACACTGCGTCGCGGCGCCATGAACCAGACCGTGACGTTGAAGATCGCGGGCCTGCAGGAAGAGGTCGTGGTGAATGATGCAAGCGCGACGGACGATCGCCGCGGCAACTCGTTCACGACCACGCTCGAGCAGGCCGAGATCGAAGAGTTGCCCGAGGATCCGGAAGAGCTCCAGGAGGTGCTGACACAGATGGCCGGCGCCGCGGGCGCCACCTTCCAGGTGAATGGCTTCCGTGGCGGACGGTTGCCGTCACGCGATGAGATCCGCCAGATCCGGTTCCGCACGAACTCGTTCTCGGCCGACAACCATGACGCCGGCCGCACGCAGATCGAGATCATCACGCGGCCGAACGTCGTGGAGTGGAACGGCAATGCCAGCCTGAACTATCGCGGCGACGAGATGAACGCACGCAATGCGTTCGCGACTTCGGAAACACCGGAGCAGAACCGCCAGTTCAACGTGGGCCTGCGCGGTCCGATCGTGAAGGGGAAGACATCGCTCCGCCTCAACGTGGACGGGCGCCGCGACCAGCAGTCGGACACGATTACGGCACTCGATGAGAGCGGCAATCCCATGGGTGACGTGGTGTTCCGCCCGTCAGAGCAGACGAACGTGACCGCAGGGCTCGAGCACGCGCTCACCAGGAACCAGACGCTGCGCCTCGAGTACCGCCGTGGTGACAGCTCCACCGAGAATCTCGGCGTCGGCGGTTTCAATCTGCCGGAGCGCGGATACGACCGCTCGAGCGGGAATCACCAGGTGAGAGCGCAGGTGCAGGGGCTCATTGGCCGAACGACGCTCAACGAGCTCAGGCTGCAGTTCTCGCAGCAGAACAGCACGTCAATCTCGTTGTCGAACGAGCCCGCGATCATCGTGCTCGACGCGTTCAGCGAGGGCGGCGCCGGAGTCTGGAACGAAACGTCCACACGCTCGTTCGAGCTCGCTGACAACCTGGATTTCAATGTCGGGCGCAAGCATCAGATGCGCGTCGGCCTTCTGCTCGAGGCCGACGAGTTCAGCAACTTCGACGCGCAGAACAACGCCGGGACTTTCACGTTCAGCAGTATCGAGGCGTACGACGCGCGTCTGCCGACGTCGTTCACCCAGCGCAATGGTCAGGTGAACACTCGATTCACGCAGTATCAGCTTGGGGTCTACTGGCAGGACGACATCCGCCTGAACAACAAGCTTTCGATCAGCATCGGCGTTCGCAACGAGATGCAGTCGCACCTCGACGACCGCCTGAACCTGATGCCGCGTCTTGGATTCACGACCACGCCGTGGGGTAACCGCACGGCAATACGCGGCGGCTATGGCCTGTTCTACGACTGGTATTCCGCGAACCTGTATGACCAGACGCTGCGGGTCGATGGTGTGTCGCAGCGCGATCTGCTGATACTGAATCCCGGCTATCCCGATCCGCTCACCGGCCAGGAAACACAGGTCCTCCCACGCGGCCGCATTCAAGGCGATCCGAATCTGCAGATGCCCCGGGTCCATCAGGCGTCGCTCGGTGTCGAGCGCCAGGTCGCGCAGAACTTCAACATGCAGGCGACCTATCAGATGCTGCGCGGCCGTCGTCAGATCCGCTCGATCAACATCAATGCGCCTGACGAGTTCGGCAACCGGCCCGAACCGAACGTCGGCACGGTGACGCAGTTCGAGTCGACGGGAAAGTCCGAGACCGATCGCCTGACGCTCGGTGCCAACTACCGCTTTCCGCAACGGCGCATCTTCTTCAACGTGAATTACACGCTCGGCCGGGTTCGCAACCACGCCGACAGCGAAACGTCGCTCCCGGCCAACAACCTCGATCCCGACGCCGAGTGGGGTCCTTCCCGTCAGGACGTCCGGCATCGCGTGCAGGGGATGATCAACGTACCGCTGTTGTTCGGGCTGCGCGCGAACCTGAACGTCAATGCACAGTCGGCCACGCCGTACACGATCACGACCGGACTGGACGACAACGGCGATGGCGTCAGCAACGACCGGCCTGACGGCGTTGGACGAAACACCGAGCGCGGCACTACGACGGTTACGACCAACCTTCGAGTCAGCCGAGCCTTCCCGCTTGGCGGTCAGCGCACCGGATTCCCTGGCGGTCCGGGTGGCCCGGGATTCGGTCCTGGAGGTCCCCCTGGCGGTGGGGGTGGTGGTGCTTCTGTCGGTGAGACTCTTCGCGCGCAGGGACAGGGTGGTGGCGGGCGCGGCGGCGGTGGTCGCGGAGGCAACCAGGGTGACGCGGCATTCAATGCCCGCTACATGATGGAGCTCTTCATCACCGCCGACAATCTGTTCAACCGCGTGAACTACGGCGGCTACAGCGGCAACCAGCTCTCGCGGTACTACGGGCAACCGACGATGGCGCAGCGGCCGCGGCAAGTGCAGGTCGGGATGCAGTTCCGCTTCTAGGTTCAGGCTCGGAGTCCAGAGCCGGATAGAATTCCCTATGTGAAGATCACCGTCGTTGGGGCCGGCATCGTGGGCTGCGCCATCGCCCACGAGCTCGCGTCCCGCGGTGTACGCGTTCATCTCGTAGATTCGCGTGGCGTTGGCCGTGGTGCCACGCGCGCGTCGGCCGGTATCCTCGCGCCACACATCGAAGGACACATACCCGAGCTCCGCGACCTCGCGGCGCGCAGTCTGGCCATGTACGACGAGTTCGTCCGCCGGATCGAGCACGACTCGCGCCGAACGATCGAATATCGTCGCAGCGGCACTTTGCAGGTGGCGCTCGATGAGTCCGAAGCCGCAGCGCTCTCTGCCAGCGCGCGGGCTCTCGCTGCGACGGGTGTGCAGTGCACCGCTCTCGACGGCGAGGCGGCACGACGACTGGAGCCGGCGCTGCCCGATCGAGTGACGGCCGGACTGGTGCTGCCCGCGCACGGGTATGTGGGTCCGACGCCGTTGATGGATGCGCTCGCCGATGCCGCGCGGGCCCGCGGTGTGCAGATGTCCGTGTCGGCCGTGACCGGTATCGAAGGCGGAACGACGGCTTGCGTCACGACCGAGCACGAGACCATCGAAAGCGACGGCGTCGTCGTCGCGACAGGCAGTTGGCCCGTGCCTCCGCGAGTCGCGGATGCTCCACGCGTGACGCCGATTCGCGGGCAGCTCGTTCAACTGCGCAGCGAACGTGCGGTGGCGTCGCGCGTGCTCTGGGGTCAGGCCTGCTACGTCGTGCCGTGGACCGACGGTACCGTTCTCGTCGGCGCGACGGTCGAAGATGTCGGCTTCGACGAGCGCTCCACCGCCGAAGGGGTCCGCGGGCTGCTGAACGCCGCCACCGCGCTTGTTCCCTCGCTCGGCCACGCACAGTTCGAGGAGGTTCGTGTCGGCCTTCGTCCGAAGGCGGTCGACGAACTGCCGATCATCGGCCGGTCAGAGTCGATGGCGCGCGTGTTCTTCGCGCTCGGTCATTACCGGAACGGCGTGCTGCTGGCGCCGCTGACCGCATCGCTGATGGCCGACCTTGTCATCGATCAGAGGGAACGCGCGGAACTCAGCCTGGTAAGACCGGGCCGGCTCACACCCGCCTGAGTCCACTCTCATGCGCCTCAAGAAGCATTACAGCTCACGTGAGGTCGCGGCGTTGACAGGGCTCAGTGCGCGCCAGCTTCAATGGTGGGACTCGCGCCGACTGTTCGTGCCGGCGATTCGCTCGCACCGAACCGAGGCCGGGGGTTTCACCGAACGTCGATACACGCCGATGGACGTCCTCGAGCTGCAGGTGCTCGCGGATTTGCGACGGCGGGGCTTCTCGATTCCGCAGCTTCGTCGTCTGCTGTCAACGCTCCGCGAGGTGTTCGGGGTACGGCTGTACGAGGCCATTGGCGACGGCGGACCGATGGCGCTGCTGATGGGCGGCGATCAGCTCTACGCGCGGACTGAAGACGGACGCATGTTCAACATGGAGCGCCCGACAGAGCCGTTGCTGGTAATTGGAGAGGAACTGTCGCTGCGACCGCTGGCCGCGCGCGAACGCAAACGTCGTCGCAGCGGAACACCACGAAAACTATGACCCCGGGTGTGATTTTCCGATGACCCTGGTCGAAAATCACACCCGGGGTCTTTAGCGAATCGGGAACACCTTCTCGAGGTCGTCGGCGGGCCTGGGGATCACGTGGACGCCGACCAGCTCACCGACGCGCCGCGCGGCCGCTGCGCCAGCGTCCGTCGCCGCCTTTACCGATCCGACGTCGCCGCGGATGAGCGCCGTCACGAGCCCCGCATCTACTTTCTGCCAGCTGACGAGCACGACGTTCGCGGTCTTGAGCATCGCGTCAGCCGCTTCGATCATGCCGACGAGACCGCGCGTCTCGATCATGCCGAGCGCGTCGCCGATGTCTGCCTTGTCCTGCGCCACGGTCGCGATCTTACCATCCCTTCGTGCGTCGCAACTCGGTGATGTGCGCCAGATGATGGTGTGAGTGCCATGCGTAGTTCTGCAGGTGCCAGTCGAGCGTGAGCTGTGCGCCCACCTCCGGGTGCACAAAGGCACGCTCGAAGTCTTCGACCGTCATGCCATGGTAAACGGCCGCCCATCTCGCGTGAATGCCGTCGATGATGCCCAGCGACACATCGACCGGCAGCCGCGCGTCCGCGAGTCGTGCCCAGGCGTTTTCGTCATACGGCTTGATCGTCGGCGTCTCTTCGGTCAACGCCAGCTTCACCCTGGTCAGGCCGTTCATATGGCTGTCGGCGACGTGATGCACCACCTGCCGGATGGTCCATCCCTGGGGCCGGTACTGTGTGTCGAGTTGCGTGTCGTTGAGGTCCGCAACCGCCGCGCGCAACCGTTGCGGCAAGCCGGCAATTGCGTCGATCGCCGCCGAGCGAATCTCGCTCGTGACCGGCATCACGGCCCGGAAACGACCGATCGGGTAACGCAAATCCTCGTCGCTCTTCGTCATGCCCCTTTTTTACAACAAAGCCGCCGCCATTGCGCGGACGGTACAATTCATCTTCTACCTGCATGAATGTCGTCGTTGCCGACAGCGGCCCGCTGCTCGATCGAGTCCTGGGATTGACCTACGACATATGGAACGAGGGTCTGACTGAACGCGCCTACGCCCAGTGGTACCGCGCGCAGATCCGCACGCCCTGGGGACGCCAGCACCTTCAGCGCTTCGCGTTGGTCGATGATGCCGGAGGACTGCTGGCCACCGCGAAGCGTTATCGCTATCGCGTGCGGCTCGATGGACGCTTCGGGTGGATGGCCGGGATTGGCGCCGTGTTCACGCCGCTACCTCACCGCGGACAGGGCTACGCCTCGCAGTTGATCGAGCGGTTGCTCGAGATGGAACGTCGTGACGGCGTGTGGTTCGCGGGTCTGTTTTCAGAGATCGGCACGTCGTTCTACGAACGCCTCGGCTTTGCCGCCGTTCCGATCGACGAGGTCACGATTCGCGTCGATCGCAAGGCCGGCGCGCCGGCGATGCTAGTCCGTGTTGGAGACGACCGGGATCTGCCCGCACTGGAAGAGATGCATCGAGTCAGATCGTCGAGTGTCCGCCTCGCGCTCGATCGTGATCGTTCGTTGATTCACTACGCATTGTCGAAGAAACGAATGCTGGCCGGTCTCGGTCCGGTGGGTCTTCGACAGGTCGAGTTCGTCGTGGCGGAGGAAGGGGTGTCAGCGGTGGCGTACGCCGTGCTCCACGGGAACGCGAACGGCTGGACGCTCGAAGAAGCGGGCGACCGGGATCCAGCTGGGGCGCGGCTCGGTGCGATGTTGCAGGTTCTTGTCGCGCGTGAGCCGTCTGCGCCAATGCCCCTCATTCGTGCCTGGTGGCCGCAGGCGTTCCCCGTCCCTCCTCAACTCGCCCTGACGGACAGATCAGCCGCGCGCGACGTGTTCATGGTGAGGCCGCTTGCGGACATCGCGATGCCAGAGAAAGCGGAAGACGTGTTCTACTGGCACAGCGATCACTTCTGACCTATCGCGCGATCGGATCGAGCACCATCGACCGTTGTTCGGCTTCGCCCAGTGAGAACGTCATCGCACGTGCTCTCAGGCGCTCCAGGACCTGCGCATCCTGTTCCTCGCCCTCCTCGAGGAAGTCGACGGCGACGGCGTAGTACCGTGCGTTTGCCGGCAGACCGGAAATCGAAAAACGCCCGCTGTCGTCGACACGAGCCGTTCGCACGTATCGCGACGGGTACGTCCATCGTGCCGAATCATCAGGAAAGATGACGACGCTGTAGCCCGCGCGATCGCGGCGCGGCTGCACGGTCCCGCTGATCGTCGTGATGCGATCGGTCAGGACCACTCGTGCCGTTGCATTCGTGCCCTTCAGATCGATTGCCTCGTCTGTCACATCGGCGCCGTCAACCGTGATCTGACTGATGGTCCACCCCTCGGGAACACCAGTGATGTCGAGATAGAACGGGCCGCTCATGCCCGCCAGTCGAAACGTGCCTCCCTTCCCGGCCTGGGACATTGTCATGCGTGGAGCCCCGTTCGCAGTTCGAACCTGGGCCGACAGTCCCTGCGGCAGCGGACGAACTGTTCCAGTCTCGGCGACGAACGTGCCGCTCAGGACTCCGCCGCGTCGTGTTGTCAGCGCGATGTCCGTCATGTCGGCGCCGGCGACGACGATCGCCTGGGATGCGGTTTCTGGCCCGCGCTCCATGAGATCCAACATCGGCTTCGGGGGGCCGGCCGTGGGATCGGCTGCTTCGCGACCGGCGATGACTCCAGCCACGAACGAGGCGTTCGCGGTGAGGATGTACGGACCTGGCGGCACGTTCTCGATGGTGAACCGGCCATCAGAGCCCGAATCGGCCATCATCATGAAAGCCCGCGGGTCACCTGCGTTCTCGAAGTTCGGTCCTGTGCCGATTGCCTCTGATGACAGTTGCACCATGGCTGCCACCGGCGCTCCCGACGCATTGAAGACCCTTCCGGAGACGCGTGCGTTCCGGAACGGTTGTATCTGGAGATCTGCCGATGCCTCGCTTCCGATCGCGAGGCTGATGGTCTGTGCCTCCGTGAAGCTTGGCGTTCCCGGGTAGTAGATTGGCGGGTTTCTCCTCACCGAATCGGCAGGGCCGGTACTGGCAGTGACATAGTAGTCGCCGGGCGGCAGACCGTACACGCGGAAGGCGCCGGTATCGTCAGTCTGATCTCCAGGCCCCATACTTTGCAGGCGGCGCCGTCCCTGGACCATCCGCGAACGCAACACCTGCACGCGTGCGGCCGCGATCGGTTCACCGAACTCATCGATCACTCGACCATGGATTGCCGAACCGCGCGTCAGGGCAAGATTGGCGGTGAACGCTTCGCCTTCGGAGAGGTCGATCGGCGTCGGTGCTTCGAGCGGGCGACGTTGCCCAAACACCAGCGATGTGAATCCAGTACGAGTCACGGTCAGCCGGTACTCACCGGCTGGAAGATCGGTGAGGCTGAAGAGGCCATCACCATCGGTCGTCACCAGCCGGTTGTAGCTGCCGCGAACCGCGAGGCGAACCTCGGCGCCACGAACAGGAGCACCGGTGTCGGCGGCGGTGACGGTGCCCTTGATGCTGGCCGTCATCGGGTCGACACGCTGCGGCGTCTGGCCATCCCTTTGGGCCGCCACATCCGAGGCGAGCAGGGTCGAGAGCACCAGCGCGACTCCGGGCACGATGGTGCGCCTGGTCATCATCGCTCCACCACTTTCAAGTCAAGGGCGTGCTTGTCTGCCTCGTCGAGCGTAAAGGGCACAGCCACGTTTCTGATCTCGGTCAGGAACTCCGGGTCCAGGTGCTCTCCGTCCTCGAGGTAGTCGGTAGCGAACGCGAGGTATCGCTCGCCCGACGGCAGCCCGCGTATTCGAAAGTTGCCGTTCGAATCAGCCTCGACGCGGCGCACGTATCGCGAACGTGGTATCCACTTCGCGGAGTTCTCCGGAAACACGACGGCAGATCTCGCCCCAGTCTGATCGATCGGTGCAACCGTGCCGCTCACTTCAGTCAGCCGATCGGTGAGGACGATCCGCGCGACTCCCCGCTGGCTCGGCGCAAATTCAATCGCATCGTCAACCACGTCGACGTCACCGACGAGGATCTGCTTGACGGCCCAGCCTTCCGGCAGCCCGTCCAGGGCAAGGCGAAACGGCTCGTTCAGCAGATTCATCTCGAACGTCAGGCCGTCAGCGCGGTCGAGAACTGCATTGCCCTCGCGTGCG
>JAICEG010000003.1 GCA_025924295.1 Vicinamibacteria bacterium | reverse complement strand
TCATTCGCGAGGTTGACGATGCGGAAGTGATGGAGATCGCGCTCGTCGAGAACCTGCAGCGCAAGGACCTGACGGCTTTCGAAGAGGCCGAGGCCCTCCAGCAACTCGCCGACAGGTGTGGTCACACGCACGAGGACCTGGCGAGGAAGCTGGGGAAGTCGCGCACTTCCATCACCGAATCGCTGTCGCTGACGGCAATGCCCGAGGAGGTCCGAAATCTTTGTCGGCTGGCCGACATTAGCGCCAAGTCCACGCTCCTTCAGATAGTTAGACAGGCCAATCCACAGAAAATGATTGCCCTCGTTGAAAAGCTGGCGGGCCAAGGCTCGATCACACGGCAGCAGGCACGCCAGGAAACAGCCAAGGCAAAACCGGGGCGCCCGAAGGCCTACGTCTTTGCCTTCCGCCCGCCAACCAAGGCATTCGACCTTCGACTCAGCTTCAAGAAAAGCAAGGTGGAGCCGAGCGAGATCATCGAGGCGCTCGAGAACATCATTCGGGAACTGAAGTCCGCGCGGCGTCACTAAAACTAATCGCTCGACCGAGCTCGGGAGCCGGCGGGCTCAACGCGGCTACCGGCGGACACCAAATACCGGGAATCGCGTCAGGAACCAAAAGTCGAACGTTCTTGGGGCCCAAAACTCGGGGCAGAAGAGCCAACTCCAACAGCCAGCATCCGTCGTCCGCAGGCCCGCCACTGGAACCCAGGCATCCGCAATAGTTAACATAACGTATGTTATGCGACGTTGACTAAATCCGGCAAGAAACGTCCGAATTGCGGCGCTGAATCTATAATCGAGCCGATAGTGCTCTCGGGATTGCACCACCGCTGATGCGAACGCTCGACCGCTACATCCTTCGGCAACTGGCCTGGCCGTTCACCCTCGGCCTGACCGTTTTCACGTTCCTGCTCGTCGTGCCGGAGCTGATGAAATACGCCGAGGAATATGTCTCCAAGGGCGTCTCCCTGTGGGTCGTCGCGCAGCTGGTCGTAACCCTGCTTCCGTTCTCCCTGGCCCTGACCATCCCAATGTCGGTGCTCCTGGCGCTCCTGGTGGCGTTCGGCCGGCTGTCCGCCGACCGGGAGTTCGTCGCGATGCAGGCCTGCGGCGTGAGCCTGTACAGGTTGGTCCGCCCGGTTGCACTCGTCTCCGGAGTCAGCTGCCTGGCCACGGCGTACGTCTACATGGTCCTCATTCCGGTCGGGAATCAGACCTTCCGGGAGATCACCTTCAACATCCTGGCCTCGAGCGCCGAGAACGAAGTCAAACCCAGGGTCTTCTTCGACGGCTTCCCGAACGTCGTCATCTACGCCCGCGAACTGCCGCCAACCGGTGGCTGGGACGGGGTGTTTATCGCCGACAACCGCTCGGGCGAAGGGTCATCTGTCTACCTCGCGCGCCACGGCCGGGCAGTCGTCAATCGGGAAGCCAAGACCGTCGAAATGGTCCTCGAGGACTGGACGAGGCACGAAGCCGATCCCAATGGTGAGTACAGAGTCTTCCGTGGCGACCACCTGGTGCTGAACCTCAACCCGGCCGGCATGTTTCCATCTGGTGGCGTAGCAAAGGGATTACGCGAGATGTCGGTTCCCGAGCTTCGCGATCGAATTTCGTCGCTGCAAGAGGCTGGCGTATCGACGCATCTGGAGGCGTTCGAGCTGCACAAGCGCTACTCGATCCCCGCCGCATGCCTCGTGTTCGGTCTCATCGGACTGGCGCTCGGAGCCACCAACCGTCGCGACGCGAAGCTGGCGAGTTTCGTGCTCGGTATCAGCGTGATCTTCGCGTATTACCTGCTCCTCTGGTTCGGGCAGTCGCTCGTCAAGGGCCAGCGAATTCCGTCACCATTGGCCGCCTGGCTTCCGAACCTGGTGCTGGGAGCGCTGGGGGTCGCGATGTTTCGTTGGCGCGATCGGGTAGCCGATCGACCAATCCCGATTCCGATTCCCGAGGCGCTCCGCCGCCGGATCGAGCAGCGCACGCAGTCGTTCGGGCACGGGACACTTCCGTTTGGCATCCTCGATCGATACGTCGCACTCACCTACCTTCGGCTGCTTGGACTGTCGGCGCTCGCCCTTGGCGGCATTTTCTACGTATCGGCATTCATCGAGCTGTCAGAGAACGTCTTCAAAGGCACCGGCACGTGGAGCATGCTGGGGACGTTCTTCTTCTACATGACGCCGCAATACCTGTATTACATCGTGCCGCTTTCGGTGCTGCTCGCGGCCCTCGTCACCGTCGCCATCCTGACAAAGAACAGCGAGCTCATCGTCATGAAGGCGTGCGGTATCAGCTTGTATCGCATCGCCGCACCGATGGTCGCCGGTGCTGTTGCAGCCGGTGCGTTCCTGTTCGCGCTCGAGCAAACAGTGCTTGGCCCCGCCAACCGTCAGGCGCAGGCGGTCCGGCACGTACTGACGGGAGGTTCACCCGAAACCTTCGACGTCCTGAATCGGCGCTGGGTCGTCGGACAGGACGGCTCGATCTATCACTACAACTACTTCGACCCCCGCCTGAGACTCTTCTCGAATCTGTGGGTGTACGAGTTCGATCAGGGCATGCGGTCAATCACCCAGCGTACGTTCGCCGAGCAAGCGCAGTACGCAGATGGCGACTGGACCAGCGAACGGGGTTGGACGAGGTCGTTCGATCAGCGCGGCGTAGCAACATCGTTCACCGAATTCGCTAGTCTCAAGAGGCCCCTCGAGCCCCCCGAGTATTTCTCGACGGAGCCACCCGACCCACAGTTCATGAGCTTCACACAGCTGCGAGATTACACCGAGCAACTCGCACAGAGCGGATTCGATGTCGTGCGGCAGCGCGTCGCGCTGTACCGGAAGGTGTCCTTTCCCTTTGTGACACTCGTCATGACGCTGATTGCCGTACCGTTTGCCGTCACCATCGGGCGCAGCGGCGCCATGGCCGGCATTGGGGTCGGGATCGGGATCGCTCTGGCCTACTGGACGACGATCCTCTTCTTTGCGGCGATGGGTTCAGGTGGATTACTTGCGCCGATGCTCGCGGCGTGGGCACCCAATCTCCTGTTTGGAGCCGGTGCCGCCTATCTGCTGCTCACGGTGCGGACCTGAGTCTCACCGAACGTACCGGATCTCGTCGAGCCAGACTTGCCCGCTCGCACCCTGCTTCGTGTTGACGGTGTCGACCACGAACAGCAGATCGCGAATCTCATCGAGCTTCGGAGGCCCGGTAGCAGAACCTAACGGCAACAGCTCGTCAAAGGTCATGGAGATGTTCCGCCTCATCTCGTCGAGATAGATCGATTTGCTCCATCGACGATCACCTTCCCCGGGGGCCCGCAGTTGAATCCGCAACCGCATCGGGCTCATCGCATTCGCGGTCAACATCACGCCGCTGAATCGCGCGAGAGATGAGCCGGCCGCAACGACCGCGGCAACGTAGGGCGATTCCGAGAGCGTGCCACCGAGCCCGTAGCGAAGAATCAACTGTGTCCCATCGACACTGCGCACCACGCCGATAGTGCCTTCAGACCGAACGCTCTTCTCGATGCGCCAGTCGCTCGCAGAACCATCGGTGTAAACAGCGGCGCTCTCTGATATCACCGGCATCGTGATTGACGTGTCCGGAGCGGGACGAGAACCAACGTAGATCGCATTCGAAACGACCCACGGAACTGGTGGCACGCCGGGCGCGCGAGGAACGTCGATCTCGACTCGATAGACTCCGGGATCGGACGGCACCTCATGCTCGAGAACGGCTGGTCCTCCGGTCGCAATCGTTTGGCCCTCCGAGAGGATCCTGATGGTCGAGCCCTCAGGCGCGTTCGCATCCACACGCAGCACGACGGGACCATTGAGCTTCAATTGCTCTCCCATGCCGACCATGTGACCGCCGCTCCTTGCCACGAACGACATCACTGCCGGACTCGCCAGTGCGTCGATTGACGAATAGACATGTCCGCCGCGGATCGCCTCGAGCACGGTTCGCGCATCGGCGGAGGCCTCGCCCTGAAGCTGGCGGTCCGGGATGGAGATCGACATCGTGCGAAACACCTGTTCGTACGACGGCACGTGCAGGGCCAGGCCACGGCGATACGGATCCTCGCCCGGACCAAGCCGCGCATGTGCATCGGCAGCGGCAACCGCGACAACGGGGCGCTCCCTCAGCAACGCGTCCCATCGCATCAACAAGTCATCGGGCCGATCGAGAAGCGTGGCGAGTGTTGCGGCGCGGCGAAACGGATAGGTCAGCAGCGAACGTCCTAGAGAGGACCAACGCTCATCGCGCCACTGGCTGTCTGCATTGAGCCACTCGAGACCATCGACTGGAACTCGCCAGTCCGTCCAGCGCAGAGCCGGCCGTGCTGAATCAGGGTGCGCCGCGATCGAGATTCCACCCAGTCGACGCACGTCTTCGATCACATCGGCCACTTCCCCGCCCAATGGATATGGTGTCTGTGGCAATCCCAGGGCGACGACGTGCCCGCTGTTCGTGCTGATCTCGACGGCGTCGATACACAGAACACCGCTTCGATACACCGGGGTGTCCGAGCCCCGGGTCCCATCGCCATGGTCAGTGAAGATCACGAACTGCAACCCTGTGCGTCTGGCTGCGGCGGCGATCTCGTCAACCGTGCCAGTTCCGTCAGAACGACGCGTGTGCACATGAACGACGCCTCGAATCGGACGGCTGGCGTCTGGATTCGGTGTGAGAGGCGTGGGCGACGCGGGCAGCAGGTACCAGACCACACCGACCACGACCGCCATCGCTACCGCGAGCCAACGCCTGATCATGCCCGCGGGTGAAACTGATCGTAGATAGTGCGCATCCGGTGCTCGAGCACGTGGGTATAGATCTGCGTCGTCGACAGATCGGCGTGGCCCAACATCATCTGGATCGCGCGCAAGTCGGCTCCCCTCTCGAGCAGATGCGTCGCAAACGAGTGGCGCAGCATGTGGGGGCTGAGTGACGTTGTGATGCTTGCCTGACGCGCATACCCTTTCAGGATCTTCCAGAACCCAACGCGCGACAGCCCGACGCCTCCACCCCGCGCATTCACGAACACGCGCGTGCTGCGGCGTCGGCCGAGCAGCACTGGGCGGGACTGTTGCATGTACCGCTTCACCCACGTCGCGGCTTCGTCACCGATGGGAACGATTCGCTGCTTGTCTCCCTTGCCTGTACACGTCAGATATGATGCATCCAGGTTGACGTCCGGAGGGCGCAGGGCAACAAGCTCGGAGACACGCATGCCGGTGGCGTAGAGCAACTCGATGACCGCACGATCGCGCAGCCCACGCGGCGTTGAGATGTCGGGTTGAGCAATCAGACGATCGACGTCCTCGACCGAAAGGAACCGCGGCAACACCTTCCATGCACGCGGCGGATGCAGGTCCTCTGACGGATTCGTTCGCAACCGCCCGTCGATGAGCAGGAACCGGTAGAACCCTCGATAACATGCCACCGCACGGGCTACCGATCGAGGCGAACGCCCCTGCGACATCAGGTCGCGCACGAGCGCCTCGAGATCCTGCCGGGTCAACCGGTCGACACTTTGCCCGCGCCCGGCGGCAAACTCCGCCAGCCCGTTCAGATCGCGCGCGTAGCTTTCGATCGAGTTCGCAGCCAGGCGGCGCTCGACTGTGAGATGCGTGAGATATGCATCCAATGGCGACACACTGTTCGTCACATGCGTCCTGCAACTGGGCCGCCGGGCGACCCTCTCCGGATAGAATTGTAGTCGTATGCCCGTGCGTTCAAAGTGGCAGTCGCTGCCCACCGAGGCGATCAACGCCTTCAGCCTCGGCATCGATAAATTGGCCGCCGACGACATCGTCGATGTGATGCTCAACGAAGATCGCAAGATGCTCGAAGCCGTCCGGCGCGAGCGCGAGCGAATCGCCGTCGGCGTCGAGATGATCGCGGCCGCATTGCGCAAAGGTGGACGGATCATCTTCGTTGGAGCCGGCACCAGCGGCCGCCTGGGGATTCTCGAATCGGCCGAGATGCCACCGACGTTCGGCACCGAGCCCGACAGTATTCAGGCGGTGATGGCGGGCGGACGCGACGCCATCTTCGCGGCCAAGGAAGGCGTCGAAGATCACTACGAGGAAGGCGCACGTGCCGTCTCGCGCCTGCGTACGACGAAGAAGGACATCGTCATCGGCGTCTCGGCGAGCGGGATGACGCAGTTCGTCCGTGGTGCACTGACGATCGCGCGAAAGGTCGGCGCACGGATCATCTTCGTCACCTGCGATCCCGGCACTGAGTTGCAGACCTTCGTGGACCTGACGATCGCACCTGGCGTGGGTGCCGAGGTCATTGCGGGTTCCACCCGTCTCAAGGCAGGGACTGCAACGAAACTCGTGCTCAACATACTGACCACGGGCGCGATGATCCGAACCGGAAAGACCTACGGCAACCTGATGGTCGACGTGCAAACGGGATCGGAAAAACTAAAGGACCGCGCCCGTCGCATCGTGAACATCGTCACGGGACTCGAATATGAGGAAGCCGATCGGTTGCTGAAGGTCGCGCACTGGAACGTCAAGGCGGCCATCGTCATGCAGAAGACAGGTTTGCCGTATACCAAGGCCCTCTCTCGCCTGCGCAAGGCGCACGACTCGATGCGCGAAGCGCTCGGCGAGGATATCGAGCCACGCCTCAGGGGACTGCTGCAGGGTCACGCGGAAGCCGCCTCGGTCGCTAACGAGTTCGCCACAGTCAAGCCCGCCGACACGGCGGCCCGCAAGCGGACACGCTTATAGGGCCGCTGCTGCCTGGCGATCGAGGTAGACCTCTACACGACGGTGCAATTGGAGGAGCGACGCGGGTAGTCGTGTCGTCAACGGGCCGCGCAGCATCGCCCGAACCGCCCGGGCTTTTCTCTCTCCTGTCGCGACCAGCACAATCGTCTCAGCTCGCAGAATGGTTCCCATGCCGATCGAGAGTGCCTCTTTGGGAACTCGCGCCGCCACACCTCCGAACGGACCCGCGTTTTCGCTTCGTGTTGATTCCAGGAGCGCGACTTTATGAGTGCGGGCCTGCAAGGTGGCGCCAGGTTCGTTGAATCCGACGTGGCCGTTCACGCCGATACCGAGCATCAGCAGGCCCAGTCCACCGCAGCCGGCGATGGTCTCCTCGTAGCGCTCGCACTCGACTTCCGGATCGGACGCGAGTCCGTTGAGACTATGCGTACGCTGCGGGTCGAGGTTGATACCCGACAGTAGATGTTCCGTGACGAAGCGGCGAAAGCTTCCGGCTCGAGAACCATCCAGACCAACGAACTCGTCGAGGAGAAATGCCGTCGCGCGGGAGAAGTCCACTTCCCCTTCCGAGTAGAGACGGCACAACTCCGTATATGCCTCGACCGGCGTTCGGCCAGCCGGCAATCCGATCACCAGGTCCGGGGTACGTCGCAATGCCTCAGCCACCCGACGCGCGAGCGCCCGACCCGCCTCCCCTGCGTTGTCGAAGATCGTGACGTCCAAAGTGCTTAGCGGTAGAGCGGTAGGGTAAGGGTTCCGCGCGCGGCGGCGAGCGCGAGGGTAACTGCGCCGCGTGCCGGTTCGACATCGAGCTGCCGCACCTCGCTCCGCGGCGCAACCTCAGCCATGCGCACACAGACGTCGGAGGCAAGCGCCGGGATGGCCCGGAAGATTCCGCCGGCGAGGATGGTTGGAAAGACGTCCCCCCGCATGCCGAGTGTCGTGACCACCGACGCCGCCGCCGCAACCAGTTCCTCCCCTGCCCGCGCGAGGATATGCGATGCGACGGCATCGCCGGACAGCATGGCCTGCTGAACGACACCTGCGAGGCTCGCCACCAGCGGCCGATGCAGGCCGCGATCGTAGATGGCGTGAATCAACTCGGATGGAGTTCGTAACTGCATCTCGGCCAGCACCAGATCCGTCAGGCGCGTCGCCGGCCCGCGCCCGTCGAAGGCGCGAACGACCGCAGCGAGCGCGGTTCGACCGATCCAGAAGCCGCCACCCTCATCCCCGAGCAGGTAGCCCCAGCCTCCTGCTCGAGCAGCGCGCCGGGTTGTGTCCACGCCGTACGCAATCGAGCCTGTGCCCGCCACGATCACCACACCGGCCTGTTCACCGGCGCCTGCGACCAGCGCGACCAGAGCATCGTTGACGACGACTGTGCGTGTCTTGAAACCAATGCGTCGCATGATGCCGTCGACGGCCTGGGCGTCGCTGGGGCGATCGACGCCAGCGATACCGAGGCAGATCGCCTCGGGGCGAATATCGCGTGACCCAAGCGTGTCCTCCATCACGCGATGTAACACCTTCTCGACCTCGAGCTCGCCGGAGGCCTGAAGGTTGGCGCCGCCAGCATGTGACTCCGCCAGCACGCGGCCCGTGTCGTCAGCCAGCAGGCACACCGTCTTCGTGCCACCAGCATCGATACCGAGGACATGCATCGTGTGAATGCGTCAAGTATGGTACATTCGGCACGTTTGATGGCGAACGGCAAGAGCCGATCCTGCCGCCCGCTCCCCCGGCGCGCGGGCATTCCGCTTCGACTTGCATCGGTAGTATTGATGATCGCCACGGCGCACATCGGCGGTTCTGCAGCCGGTGATGCTCCCGTGCGCGCGCTATGGATACCGCTGTCTGCCCTGGTCTCGCCGACCAGCATTGATCGGACGCTGTCGTCGGCCGTGTCGGCCGGCTTCGACGGCATCGTCGCCCCGCTCGCAGTCACTCGAAGTGACCAGGACTCGTTCGACGGCGGAGCGGAGTTACTGCGGCGAGCGCGCGAGCGTGGCCTTGGGACGCACGTATCGATTCCGGTCAACCTGGCCGCTGCGGTGGGCGAGTTCCCGTCATCGCGGGATCATGTCATCTATCAACACCCGGAGTGGCTGATGGTGCCGCGTCAGATCGCTCCAGAACTCCTCGAGACCGACGCGCGAAGCCCCGCCTACCTGGGACAGATCTCGCGCTGGACTCGCGCACATGCAGAGCGAGTAGACGGCCTCTATGTGTCACCGCTCGACCCGGCCGCTGCGGCGTACCTGGTGAAGTCAGTGCTGGCCGCCGTCGGACGATACGCCGTCGATGGCGTGTATCTGGAAACGCTCGACTTCCCCGGCGACGATTTCGACTACAGTCGGCGCGCCATGGAGCTGTTCCGTTCTCGAATGCGTTCGACCCTGTCACTCGCCGAGCGGGCCCGGCTCGACGGGGTTGAGTCGATTGATCCGTTCGCGTACGCCGAAGAGTTCCCGGACGAGTGGCGGCGGTTCAGAGAAACAGCACTGACGGATCTACTCGGGCAACTGCGGGGCGCACTCAAGGCGCTCAATCCTGCCATCTCGGTAGCGGTCGCGGCTCGTGCAGATGCCGACGCGGCACTTCACGAGCATTTTCAGGCCTGGCGCTCGTGGCTCGAACGAGGCGTGGCTGATCGGGTCGGGTATCGAAGCCGAACGACGGGAACCGTGCTGCTGTCGATCGATAGTGCCTTCACCTTCGAGCCCGATCGCCTGCCTACGATCGAAACCGCGGGCGTCGGTGGACCACGATAGGCGCCGTGGCGCCGACATTCGCCGCGGCGCGTCAGTTGCTCGAGCAGGCGGTCGCTGAAAGAGCCTTTCCTGCCGCCGTCGTTGAAGTCGGAACGGCCCACCAGCTGCTGTGGCGCCAGGCACTCGGGCAACTCTCGTTCGAGCCCGCTGCACCTCCAACGCGGGAAGACACCTACTTCGACCTCGCCTCACTGACGAAGGTGCTCGCCACGACGCCCCTGGTGATGCGAATCGCCGAGCGGGGCGGACTCGGCCTGGACGACGCCGTGGCGATGCATCTGCCATTCTGGCGCGACAATCATCCCGGGCCGCCAGTCTCCATCCGGGATCTGCTCGCACATTGCAGCGGCCTGCCCGCGCACCTGCCGTTGTATCGCGAACACGCCGGGCGAATCGCATTCGAGCAGGCGATCTGCAGCACGTCCCTCGACTACGAACCTCGATCGAAGTCGATCTACAGCGACCTCGGATTCATGCTCCTGGGATTCATCCTCGAGGACATCGCTCCCCTGCCCGTCCAGTTCGACACGTTGATGCAACAGATGGGCGGGATTCAGGATCTGCAGTTCCATCCACCAAAGTCGTGGCGAATGAGAATGGCGCCCACCAGGCGCGACGCCTGGCGTGGGCGACTGCTCATCGGCGAAGTCGACGATGACAACGCGTGGGCGTTGGGCGGCGCCGCGGGTCATGCGGGTCTCTTCGGGACGGCTCAGGCCGTAGGCGAATGCGCGCGTCATCTGCTCCAGATCCTCGAAGGGAGACAGGGCGCCTTTCAGGAGCAAACACTTCGCACGTTCGTGACCCGACGCACGGACGTGCCCGGCAGTTCGCGCGCACTCGGCTGGGACACGATGCTGCCGACATCATCGTGCGGTACACGGCTTTCGCCGCTCGCGTTCGGGCACGTCGGCTTTACGGGAACGTCGCTCTGGATCGATCCAGAGGCGGCGATCTATGTCGTCCTGCTGACCAATCGCGTCCACCCGACGCCAGATAACGATGCGATCAGGAAAGTGCGCCCTGCACTCCACGACGCAGTGATGGACGAGCTCGGAAGGAACTAGATCAGCGCCCGGTTCCCATCGGCGAGAATCCACGTGGACCTCGCTGGCCGCCGGGCGATGGCGGCGCGCCGGGTCCAGAGCGACCAGGTGCCGCCGTTCCACCGCGACCACCGGCTCGTCCTCCCCGACCGCCCGGCGCTTGCGCGCCTGATCCTGGCGGCCCACCGGCTGCCAGACTGGCTTGCAGCGCCATGAAGACCCACTGGTTGTACTTGTCCTTGCCGTTGTACAGCCGCATCGAGGTCTGCGTGCTCTTGCTGGCGACGGCAAGGACTCCGCCGCCACCGACGCCCTGGGCATTCGAGGCTTGCCCGGCAGCCGTTTGAGCCCCACGGCCGATTGGCGTGAAGGTGTTGCCACGGCTGATCGGAGAAAAACCTGAGCGCCCCGCTCCCTGGCCTGTCCCCTGCGCACCGGATTCACGCCCCTGCTGCGCACGACCGAACGGCGACGTGGTCGTCCCTCGGCCTCCTGCGCCGCGGCCTCGCAGCGTGTCCTGCGCCTGCTGCGGCGTCGTACCGAGCGCTTCGGCAAGCTCGGGACTGGCTGGCCCGAGGAATTGAAAGTCTCCGCCAGTGATCGGGTCCTTGTACTTCCTTCGAAGGAATCGCTGATCGATCAAGACGTCGACATCGGGCGGAAGCGCATTGGCGTACTTGCGCTGGAACAAGGCAATGGCCCGCGCGTACTGTTCGCCGCGAAAGACCAGTTCGGCTTCGCGCTCGCGGCGAGCGACGGTCTGGTAGACCGGCATCGCCGTGCTGAGCATGATGGCCATCACACTCATCGCGACCAGCAGCGCGGCCATCGCATAGCCGCGCTCCGATCGCAGTGAGTGTGCGCTCCTCATCAGAAATCCCCGAGGAGGAATTGCGTTGATGCCACGAGCGTCTGGCCGTTCGTGAGACTGATCGTGACGGTAACCGTTTTGGCGGTCTTTGGTGCCGTTGTGTAGACGTGACTGGTCGTCGGGCCGTTGGTCGTCCTCGACGACCCGTCGCCGAAGTCCCACTCGAAGCGGGTTGCCTGGATCGACGCATCCGCAGGCGTCACAGTCACAGTGGCCGTGAAGTTCACTGTCTGCCCACCGGAACCGGGCACGGCGGTTACCGGCGTCGCTGTTACGGTTGCCGAGGCCACACTATTCGGGTCGCGACGCGTGACAGTTACGGCGGTACTCGTCTTGGCCCCGGCCGACGCAGTGACAGACGCCGTCCGAGTTGTCGTGAGCGTCGTACGTGCCTGGCCGTTCGTGTCTGTAACCGCGGTGGGGCTGCTCAACTGCCCTTCGGACGACGCGAACGTCACGAGAACTCCAGACAGGCTGCGACCATTGGCCGAGACAACGGTCGCCAGCAGGTCCACGGTGCCACCGCTCGCGGGCACTGAACCTGGATTGGCAGCGAGCACGACTGTCTCGACTGCCGCAGCACCAACCGTGATACGTACGCTGCTATTGCCAGGGGTGGCGGCAGGTGGATCGTCCCCACTTCCATTAGTTGGCGGGCTCGTTCCGACACCCCCGGACGTGGCCGATATGTCAGCGACGCCCGACGAATCTCCGGCGATGAACGTCGAAACGGCGTATCCATTTCTCGTCTGCGCCTCGACCGGTTCCATGCGGCCAAGGTTGGTCGCAAACCGCACCGTCGTGCCATTCTGGACTGCCGTGCCGCTTTCCTCGATGACGAACGCCGTCACCTCGGTGGTCCCGCCGGTCGGGACGAAACTGCTCGCGGCGGTAATCGTGAGTGACGACCCGGTCGGCGCCGTCAACGGTACCGTATCGCAGGCCGCTGCCACCACGGCCAGCGCGACGCCGCACACAAGACTGAAACGAGTGACCATCGTCATTACCATTCGGAGTGAGGCTTGCCGTCCATTCCCGTCTGCTCGGAGCCGCTCTTGACGTCGAAGATCCCCGGCTCGGCCGCAGGATTCGCGGGATCGGAATCGGACTGTATCTGTTGCCATGTGTCCGCCGAATTCGTGAACGGATCCGGCGGGATGCTTCGCAGGTACTTTTCGGTTACCAGCGCCTGCAGGTCAGATGGGTATTTGCCTTTATCGGCGTAGTACTCATCGATTGCCTTCCGCATCTGGAAGAGATCCTCCTTGAGCGCCGCCTCTTTTCCCCGTGTCACGCTGTTGCCATACACCGCGAGGCTCACACCGGCCAGCAGGATGAGCAGAACCATCACGATCAACAACTCGATCAGCGTGAAGCCGTCACGACATCGCACCGCCGTCTGTCGAAACCATCGCACCATCAGGAGCTACCAGTCCTTGTACTTGGTCCCGTCGAGCGCGGTTCCGTCGCTCTTCGTGTACACATCGAAGACGTTCTGGCCGCCCCACGAGGTCGCATCGGGATCATCCTGATATGACCTCAATCCCCATTCGTCCTTCGTCATGGGATCGACCGGAATGCGCCGCAGAAACTTCAGCTTCCGTCCGGACGCGTCGTTGGCCACCGATACACCATCGACCAGCGTCTCGAGATCCGGCGGGTACCCCTCGTTGGCTGGCTCGAGCTCGGTCGAGGGAATGAGGCCCTGATCGACCGCATCCTTGAACTTATCGAGTGCCGTGCGCATCTCGCGCAGTGAACGGCGCAGCTCCACTTCACGCTGGCGTTGTGCCGTGACCTGCGCAAACGGTATCGCCGTCGACGCCAGCACCATCAGGACCGCCGTGACAACGACCAGCTCGAGAAACGTGAAGCCGCGCTCGGCGTTCACGGCACCCTCACCGCCGCAATCGAGGCAAACTGCAGGCTGACGGGACTGCCATTCGGTCCGCTCGCTGACCCCGTCACAGCGAGATTGGCCGCACCCGCCGCGACCGGCTCGAACAGCAACCCGGCAAGCAACCCGGTCCCGGCCACACCTGTCAGATCACCACGGCGGACGATCGCGATGTCGACGCGACCGGCAACGGGATCGGGCTGCTGGCTGAATGACGCGCCGACCCCTCCCGCCCGCATGAAGCTTCCTTCCTGGACGTTCACGAGCCGGAGCACTGCAGGGTTGTAGGTCACAGTCAGCGTCACGCCGGATAGCTGGCTGGCTCCGGTAATGGACACCGGTACGAGATACGGACCTCCTCCCAATCGGAATTCCGGGCCAGGTACCGACACGACAATCTGTCCGCCCGACACCGACGTCGGCCCGGGCACTGCCGCACCCGGCAAAGGTACGGGCACACCTTGAGCCGCGGTCGCGCCCGGCGGAAGTGTTGGCGCCGCTGTCGGCTGCAGTTGTCCTGGCGCGGGTGCGGGTACCGGAGCCGGAGGCACCGCTGCCGCAGCCGCCGGGACACCCGTCTGTCCAGCCGGCGCGAGTGGCGCCGCGGCGCCGATCTGTGCGGGTTCAGGCGCGGCATCAGCGGGCTGACCGATCAGCGGCGGCGGCCCGCTCAGACCGAGGTTCGACTGCGTGCCGATGAAGATCGGACCCAGATCGTTGGCGGTGAATTCACGCGACCGGACGATTCGCGGCGTCAGCAGCATCACGACGTCGGACTGCTGGATGGAGTTGTCGTTGGCGGAGAACAGCTGCTTGATCACCGGAAGATGCATCACCCAGGGCAGCCCGGAGAGCTGTCTGCGCTGCTGCTCCTGCAGCAACCCGGCAAGGAGCGTTGACTCCCCTTCACGGAGTCGCAGGTCGGTCTCGACTCTGCGCGATCCGAATGACGGCAGCTCCTGGCCGGCGATCGTGATGCCGGCGCCGAGGTTGCTGCTCTCGATCATCAGCTTGATCTGAATGTCGCCCTCGATGCTGACGCGCGGGGTCATCTGCACCGTGACACCAACAGGACGATAGGTGAACGACGTCAACGGATTGAAGTTGGCGCCACCCTGCGCGAGCGGTGTAAAGGTCGTCGACGGGACCGGGATATCCTCACCGAGATTCAGCTTGAGTTCCGAGCCTTCGGCGCCACGAAGCTGCGGCTTCGCGATCACCTTCGTCTCGGAGTCGGTCTCGAGGAACCGCACCACTGCTGACGGAACGGCGAGATAAAAGTCACTCGTGCTGATACCGCGCGAGACGGTGTTGAGGTTGAACGGCCGTGGGTTGAGCGTGGTCCCCTCGTCGGTCGTGGTGCCTCCACCCGCGATGCGCGGATCTCGCTCGGGCGAGAACACCATGTTGATGGCGTACGTCCCGAGATCGAGGCCGAACTGCTGCGCCCGCGTCCGGCTCACTTCGAGGATCTGCACGTCGACGACGATCTCCGCCCGCGGCTTGTCGAGCGTCTCGATCATGCGCTCGATGATCTGCATCATGGCGGTCGTCGCCCGGATGGTCACGGTGTTCGTGTTCTTGTTCGCCGTGACTGCCGGCGCCAGCGCCTGTCCGACCGGGCGGATCACCTGATTGATCGTCTGCGCAAGCTCCTGTGAGTCGATGTAGGACAACGGGAAGCTGACGATGACCTGCTCTTCGTACTGCGCCCGCTTCTGCGCGTTGTCCGGGATGATCATGATCGTCTTCGGGTTCATGACCTTGTAGAAGAGCCCGTTGGCCGCGACGATCTGCTGGAGCGCCTGCTCCAGCGTGACCTCGACCAGATTCACCGTGTAGACACGGTCCTGATACGTGCTGTCGTAGGTGACGTTGATTCCAGTCGCTTCGCCGATGAAGTTGAAGATGTCGCGCAGGCTCGCCTGCTGGAACCGGATCGGCTGGACGATGCTGTTGAAATTGAAGAGCGGCGGCGCTGCGCCCGCGCGCGCGGCCTGGCGCAGCTGCGACGCCGTCGGCCGCGGCCGCGACGCCTCGATCTGGTCGCGAAGCTTGCGCTCGATCTCGAGCACCTTGCCGGCGATCGCGCGATTGGGCGGATCGTACTCACTTGCCATCCGGAACTCGCGCAAGGCAACATCGAGTTGCCCGCGAGCTTCCGCCAGACGGGCAGCGTCGATGTGAATCCCGGCTGCGCTCAGCATCGCGCGCTCGAGCGCGATCTTGTACTGCACGTTGTCGGGATCGCTCTGAACGGCCTGGCGATAGTGCACGACGGCAGCATCCCAGTCCCCTGCTCGAGCGGCCGTGTCCCCGCGCTTGAACGCGCCGCCCGTAGCGCAGGCTCCGGCCAGGAGGGCCGTTACGACGATCGCGGCGATAGTGGCGTGTGAATGTCTCATTGTCCTGACAGTCGAATAGTCTGCCGTCCGCGTCCATCGACGTAGATCAGATCCGCTGAATCAGTACCGATCCGCAGCACGCGATATCGGCCCTCGATGATATCCCCTTCTTTTCCGTTGAACACGTTGCCCCTGCCATCGCTGAGCACCGCAACTCGCGGCACCTGCCCCGGTTGATCGAGGTAGCCGATATAGCGCAGCGGAATCGGCGGAGGCGGCGGCGGTCCGGCAGGAACGGGCGGAGCACTATCAACCTGCACCGGACCACGGCTCGGCGGCGCGTCAGCTGCCTCGGCTCGCCTCGATTGAAACTGAAAGACGTCGCGCGTGGGTGTGGCCGAAGCATCGTCACGTTGCTCGAGCGCCTCGAGCTTGATGTCGCCCACCGGGTTGCCCTGGCGGGCTTCCGGAACACCACCGGCCGTCCGGACGGTCGCATCGACGCGATCGCCGGGAGCGGGCCAGAAATTGAACGTCGCGATCGCCGCTCCAACAACGACGAGCGCGATCAGGAAAAGGAATTGCCGGCGAGGAGGAGTCGTCACGGCCCTGTCGTCCTGAAGTAGGTCGAGAGCTGCAGCGTGAGGCGTAGCGCTTCGTCCGCATTGTCCGCCAGCGTCACATCGTCGATGACCACGAATTCAGGCGACGACTCGATCTCATAGATGAAGTCACGAATGTCACCGTAACTTCCCTCGACATCCATGCTGACCTTGAGTCGTGTCAGGTTGCTGCCGCGCTCGATGACCGGCTCATAACGGCGGCGCTCGAAGTCCAGGTTGGCCTGCGACGCCAACTCCGCCAGCCGCGCAAACGTCAGTCGGCGCGCGCCGGTGAGATCCTGCGCCAGGACGCTGCGGTAAAACGTGTCCAGCTCCTTGAGCGCGCGATCCTTCCCGGTCAGCGTCCCGTTCGCGTTCCCGAACTCGGCTTGCGCCGCGGCGAGAGCGGCTTCCGACTCTCGTGTGCGCTGTTCCACGTTCGCCACGTCGCTCTGCAGCGGGTAGACGACGAACGCGAACACGAGCACGTTGATGATCACACCGGCGACGAGCGCGAACACCGCACGGCGGTGTTCAGCGATCACGCGCTGAAGTACGCTCTGCGTCGCGTCACTCACCGGCCGCGCCTCCCGTTCGCGAAGCGGAGGCGGCAGCCTCCGGTGCTGGTTCCTGCGACGGTACCAGATAGATCCCTTCGACGACGGCGTTGATCAGCCCGTCCTGATCGGTTTGTTCCTGGGCGGCAAGCACGTCGTGGAACCGTCCGGTCGACTCGAGCGCATCGAGAAACGATTCGAGGTCCTGCACGCGCCGCGCCTGAACCCCGAGGGTCATGACCAGCCTTCCGTCGTTGTCTTCCTGAGGCTGAAAACTGGTCAGGCGCACGTTCGCCGGCAGTGTGGTCTCGAGCTGTGCGAACAGATCCGACCACGAGAAGGCTCGCAGGTCGATGATGGCGTTGGCTTCCTGCGCCGCAGCCGCGACCTCGTTCAGTTCCTTCGCGTCAATCTGCGAACGAATGCGCCTCGCGTCGTCGCGGAATTTCTGTGCGTCGGTTTCGGCCTGTTGCGCCCGCGCGCCGAGGGCGCGTTCGCTCGCCGTCAACCGTACGAGCTGCACCAGATTGATGATCGTCAGCACCGCCACGAGCAGCGCCAGGGCGCCCAGCGTCAACTGGACGGCGCGAATGTTGTAGAACGGGCGCGTGGAGAG
This sequence comes from Vicinamibacteria bacterium, assembly GCA_025924295.1. Classification (GTDB taxonomy): domain Bacteria; phylum Acidobacteriota; class Vicinamibacteria; order Vicinamibacterales; family UBA2999; genus Gp6-AA40. The sequence continues at coordinate 13,961 of JAICEG010000003.1, read as the reverse complement.
GTTGGTTCGCAGCATCAGGCGGCCACCTCTCGTCGAGTTCGCAGAAGCATTCCGACCAGCGGTGACAATGTGGCCATCAGTTCGGGGGTTGCCTGAATACGGTCCGTCAGCGCGGCACCGCGGGTGGGATCGATCGGCTCGACGACGGTTCCCATTCGTGACTCGAGATTCCGCCTCGCTAAATCGACCTCACCCTGGAGACGGCCGATGCCGCCCAACAGGATCCGGTTGAATCCCCGTCCCTCCAGGCGATCCTGGTAGTACATCGCTGTCTGGTGGACGACATCCTCGAGCGCTTCCGGGTCACCCTCGGCACGGTTCCGGAAGAACATCATGTCTGCGCGGCGCAGGATGGCGATCGACGTGTACTCGGGGCGCATGTGCACGACCAACCAGTCGCCCGCCGTCCCGAGGTTCGAGCTCAGAAACAGAGTGATCACACCAAAGGTACAGATATCGACCAGTCCTGCCTCGATGCCGACCTGCTCGCAGACGCTCTCGTACTCCCGAACGGTCTCCCTGCGTGAAACGACAACCACGAACTCGCTGGCGGTGTCGCTTCGAGTGCCGGGGGTATAGGTCAGACACGCATCCTCGATCGGAAACGGGGTCGACTTCTTGATCTGCCAGCGAAGCAACTGGTTGAGGTCGTCGCGCCGCGACGGCGTCTGTTCGAAGCGCACGAGCGAAACCTTGGCCGCGACATCAGGAATCACGAGCGCAACCCGCTTCGGCTTGAGCCCAAGGCTCTGACATGCGGCGCTGAGCGCCCGCGATACCGCACCAGGGTCGGCGATGTTCGAAGAGGTCAGCGACGGCGTGACGGCACCGACGGGCAACGGTTCGACGGCATACCCCTGCACGACCGGGTTCGTCGTGCGGCCGCCGAGAACCGCCACCGACACCGCTGCCGGAGAAATCTCCAGCGCCGCTTCGAGCGGCGGGCTGGCCAGCCAGGAGGCGAGGATACTCATTCGACGAACGTCACCTTGTTGATTTCGCGCAGGGTCGTCAATCCGGTCAACACCTTTTCGACCGCCGACTCACGGAGGAACCGCATCCCATCTTCGTGCGCCGCCTTCTTCACCTCCGAGGCAGGTCGCCGGTCGAGGATCATCTCTCGAATACGATCGGACAGGTTGAGCAATTCGCAGATGGCCGTCCGGCCCTTGAAGCCGGTTCCACCGCATTCCACGCAGCCGGCACCTTCATAGAACCGGTGACTCTGCGCCAGCTCAGGTGCAAGCCCCGCCTCCTGCAGTGCTTTCGCGTCCACGAGCGTCGGTCGCTTGCAGTAGGTGCAAATCAGGCGCACCAGCCGCTGGGCCATGACGCAATTCAGCGCCGACACGAACTGATAGGGTTCGACGCCCATGTTCAGGAACCGTCCCAGAACGTCGACGACGTTGTTGGCGTGGACGGTCGTGAACACGAGGTGGCCGGTGAGCGCCGACTGAATCGCGATCTGCGCAGTCTCCGGGTCGCGGATCTCGCCCACCATGATCTTGTCGGGATCGTGCCTGAGGATCGACCGCAGCCCGCGTGCAAACGTCAGTCCCTTCTTCTCGTTGATCGGAATCTGCGTGATCCCGCGCAGTTGATATTCGACGGGATCCTCGATGGTCACGATCTTGTCTTCGACGGACTTGATCTCCGAGAGCGCCGCGTACAGGGTCGTCGTCTTCCCCGACCCCGTTGGACCGGTCACCAGCACCATCCCGTACGGTTCGCGGATGTACTTCCGGAAGCGGCGCAGCTCCTGATCCGGGAGGCCAAGGATGTCGAGCTTCAGCTCGGTGAACTGCTCGCTGATCGACTCCTTGTCGAGGATACGGATGACCGCGTCCTCGCCGTGCACACTCGGCATGATCGAGACACGGAAGTCGATCGTCTTCCCAGGCATCCGGACCTTGAAGCGGCCATCCTGCGGCACGCGCTTCTCGGCGATGTCGAGTTCCGCCATCACCTTCACGCGCGAGATGATGGAGCTGTGGAACTGCTTGCCAATCGGCCGCATCGCCGGTTGCAGCACACCATCGATGCGGTACTTCACGTGGACGGCATCGTCGCCGGTCTCGATGTGAATGTCGCTGGCACGGCGCTGAATCGCCGTGTAGATCGTCGAATCAACCAGCTTGATGATCGGGCTGATGTCGCTCGTCAGGCGTTCGACCGTGAGGTTCTCGTCGCCGGTCTCGTCCTCTTTGAGGACCTGAAGCTCGAACCCCTCTGTGGCTTCCTCGAGTACGCGCTGTGAGCTCTCGCTCTTCTTGAGAATCGACTGAATCGCCGAAGGTGCACCAACGGTGACGCGAATCGGCGTTCGAAGGATGACGCCGAGTTCGTCGATCATCGGGAGGTCGGTCGGGTCGGACACGACGATGACCAGCGAGCGCCCTTCACGTCGATGGGGAACGAACCCATACCGCAGCATCAGGTCCGCCGGAATCGATCGGAACAGGTCCTGATCGATCCGGAACTCGCTCATCTCGACGAATTCCAGGCGGTAACGCGCTGCCAGCGCCCGCGCGCGTGCGACTTCTTCGGAGAAGTCCTCTGGATCGGGCAGCGGGTTCGTTTTCGCAGTTGCCATTACGCGCCTACCACGGACGTCAGTTCAAACAACGGCATGTACAGCGCCAGTACGACGATGGCGATGACGATGCCCATGACCACGAGAATCACTGGTTCGACGAGCGTGATGAACCGTCCGACCTCGGTCTCGATCTCTTCGTCGTAAAACTCCGCAAGACTGTTGAGCATCTCCTGAAGCGCACCAGTCGACTCTCCCACTTCCACCATCTTCACGGCGACGTCGGGAAAGATATTGCGCTCGCGCAACGCCGCCGCGAACCCTTGCCCCTCCTGCACCCGAACGCGTACCCGATCCAGCTCTAGCGCGAGGTGCTGATTGGATATCGAACGCACGCAGATCTCGAGTGCGTTGACGAGCGGTATCCCGCCTCCGAGTAGCGTGGCCAACGTGCGGGCCAACTGCGACGTAAAAAACTTTCGGGCGGTCTCACCAGCCCAGGGGATTTCGAGCAGCCATTTGTCCAGTCGGTGACGCTGGGCTGGCTGGCGGGACCAATAAACAACTGCAACGCCCAGGCCAATCACACCGGCAATGATGAAAACGATGTTGGAGACCACGAAGTCGGAGAGGCCCACGACGATCCGTGTAGAAAGGGGCAGCTCCCGATCGAAATTGGCGTAGAAGTCCGAGAACGCCGGAACGACCTTTACGACGATGATCCCGACGAGCAGGATCATCATGGTCACCAGGATCGCTGGGTATATCAGCGCCGACAACGTGCGGCGCATGACCGCGCCCACGATCTTCTCGTAGGTGACATAGCGTCGGATGACCGCATCCAGATTGCCGCTACGCTCGCCCGCCAGCAAGGACGCCGAATACACCGCTGGGAATAGTGAGTGGTGTTCGCCAAACGCATCAGAGAGCGCAGACCCGCTCCTCACGCGGTCGTGGACGCTGTCGAGCACCGTCTTGAACGTCGGGTTCACGACCCGCTGGCGGAGGATGTCGAGCGACTGGACCAGAGGCATGCCGGCCTTGAGCAGCGTGGCGAGCTCCTGGTTGAAAACCAGGAACTCCTGCCGCTTGATCTTCTGCCGCCGCCCACCCATGGACAGGGAGAGCGCGGCCCGGCGCTGGAGGGACAGCACGTACATGCCCTTTTCTTCCAGCTCGCGCCGGAGGCGTGCCTCGCTGTCGGCGACGTAGACCCCCTCTACGATCTCGCCGGCAGCCGTGCCGAGTCGACAGCGAAACTCCATTTACTCTCCAGCCACGTAAACCTTTAGACCCGCTTTCCTATTGTTTCGGCTGGACGAACGCGCGGAATACCCGTACCCCCAACTGGCGCGTATCAGAGCTTTGAAGCCCTGCGAACTTGGCCGGTACAAAGGTCTTGTCGGATACCACGGCCAAGTCGACGTCTGGCCCCTCCCCCAACTGGCCCTGAGTCAGGGCAATTCTTCGTACGAGAGGCGGCCCCGGCTCCAGATCAAAATCGTCTACGACCGTCTCACCCAGTCGGATTTCCACGTGTTGGGGCATCGGGAATACCTTGTTGGGCTGATCCAGCTCGAGCGTGAACTCAATATCGCGCTTTGGGTTCGCAAACGTTAGACGTCCGAGCTTCATCGACCAGCGCAACTCCTGACCTGAACCTCTCGGCGCCTCCGGCGGGTGCCATCCTTCCCGGAAGATGACGACATACGGTTCGGTACGCTCGCGCATCTCAAAGGTGCCTGCCTTGACCGCGCGGCGCTCGAAGAGCTCTCCGGACAACGGGATTCGTTCGCCCGACTCCTTTGAATAGAGCCCCACCACGAAAGTTGCCTCACCGACGTAATCGGATATCGGGGCATAAACGGCTTGTTTGTACTGAACCGTCGAGCCGGCCTTCCATTCGCGGGTCGGAGTAGGCGGGACATGGTCGACCGCACCAATCATCTCGCCATCGTCATCCACGACGTGCACGAAAACGGTGTAATCCTCTTGAAACGCGGGGGCATCAGGTGCGATTGCAAAACGCACGTCGAGCTCGACAGGCATGCCCGAGGACACCACCGCCGGATTCACCGACACCGACGCCGAGGCGACCCCCTTGGCGTCATCGGCGGGCGACCTGGAGCAGGCGGCGGAAACCAGTGCGAGCATCAGCGTGAAGGATGCTGAATATCTGGGCATCGCGAGTGGAATGATACTATCTCCACCGCATGACGTCTGACGCACTCGGAATGGTTGAAACCCGCGGTTTGATTGGCTCCGTCGAGGCCGCTGACGCGATGGTCAAGACGGCCAACGTCGTGCTCGTCGGCAAGGAGTACATAGGAGCGGGCTACGTCACCGTGCTGGTTCGCGGCGACGTTGGAGCAGTCAAGGCCGCGACCGACGCTGGCGCGGCGGCCGCCCGTCGCGTGGGAGAGCTTGTCTCGGTCCACGTCATTCCGAGACCGCACGTCGAGGTCGAGCGGATCCTTCCGAAGTCATAGACCACGGAGGGCGACCCGGACCCATCATGGCTGTCCAGGAAACTGCACCCCAGACCGACAAGGATCTGGCCTCGATTGCCGAGGCGCGAGCTTTGGCGCGCGCCGCCCGGCAGGCTCAAGCCCCCCTCGCAGAGCTCGGCCAGGATCAGATCGACCGCATTGTCACAGCCATGGCCGAAGCGGCGACGGCTCACGCTGAGGCGCTCGCACAGCTGGCCGTTGAAGAAACCGGGTACGGCGTGGTCGCCGACAAGGTCCAGAAGAACCTGTTTTCGTCGCGCCAGGTTTACGACTTCATCAGGCCGATGAAGACCGTCGGGGTCGTGAACCGCATCGAGGACCGCAAGCTGATCGAGATCGCCGAGCCCTTCGGCGTGGTCGCCGCTGTTGTTCCCTCCACCAACCCAACGTCGACCGCGATCTATAAGGTGTTGATCGCTCTCAAAGCGCGCTGCCCCATCATCATCAGTCCCCACCCGTCCGCCGCGCGCTGCATCATCAGAACGGTCGACGTCATGGCGGAAGCCGCGCAGAATAGCGGCGCACCGGCAGGCAGTATCGGGTGGATGAAAACGGTGACGCTCGAAGGCACGCAGGAGTTGATGAAACATCGCGACGTCGCGGTGATTCTCGCAACTGGAGGCATGGGCCTCGTTCGCGCAGCGTACAGTGCAGGTAAGCCTGCCTATGGCGTCGGGCCCGGAAACGCCCCCTGTTACATCGAAGAAAGCGCTGATCTCGACAAAGCCGCCAGTGACATCATCCTGGGAAAGACCTTCGACTACGGTGTCCTATGCTCGTCCCCGAACTCTGTCGTCGCGGACCAGTCAGTCGCGGATGAATCCCGTCGACGATTCGAGGCGCGTGGAGCGTACTTCCTGAATCAGGCCGAGATGGAGGCGCTCGCCAAGGTCCTGGTCAGCCCCCAGAGGTTGCCCAATCCAGCGCTGGTTGGGAAATCAGCGTCGTTCATCGCCGGCAAAGCAGGCATCTCGGCACCATCGGGTACGACTGTCCTGATCGCGCCGCTGTCTGGTGTCGGTCGTGACTATCCCCTCTCGATCGAGAAACTGTGCCCGGTCCTTTCCTGGTACGTCGTCAGGGACTGGAGGGAAGGGTGCGAACGCTGCATCCAGATCCTCAGGTACGGGGGCATGGGTCACACCATGTCGATTCACTCGAAGAACGACGATGTGATCCTGCAATTCGGGCTCAAGAAGCCGGCGTTCCGCATCTGCGTCAACACGCCAACGACGCATGGATCGATTGGATTGACAACCGGCCTCGATCCCGCGATGACGCTCGGCTGTGGTGGGTGGGGCGGTAATATCACGTCGGACAACATTTCCCCTCGCCATCTGCTGAATATCAAGCGCTTGGCTTACGAGGTCCGGCCTGCCGTACCATCGAGCACCAAGGCCAACCGTGACGAGCACGGTCAACGAGGTCAAGCGGTGACGGCACCAGGCTTGCCCAAGGCTCCGGCGGGCCCCGTCGCTTCGGGGATTTCGGCGCAGACGCTCTCGGCTCGAGTCGATGCGTTCCTGTCGTCCCGCGGATTTCGTCCAACGGATGTGTTGGGGTCAGACGTCCGCACGGATGCGCAGTCCAGGCCAGTTGCTGCCGATAAGCCTCAAGACTTCATCTGCGAAGATGACGTCCGGGACGCCCTGAAGAGTGGCAAGAGGCTTCTCGTCGGCGAGCGGACGATTGTGACGCCATCGGCGAGAGAACTGGGTGACACCAACAAGGTGTTCATCCACGCCGACTGGCCACGTTAGATCTAGTGCGTTGTTTTGCTCGGAAATTCCCAGTTGAGCCAGCGCGATTTTGACCCTCGGATCAACCGGATGCTAGAGTACCCGAACCCGATGCCGTCGTTTCGCCGAGGTGCCGCCGGCGTAGTCTGCGTAGTCGGACTGTTGTCATCCGCGTGCGCGGGCAGAACGCCACAGCCGATTAGTGTTCAGAGTCCGCCGGTGGCGATCACCGAGCCGACGCCTGTACCAACGCCTCAGCCACAGCCGGATCCCGTCCAGGAACTCATCGCGGTATCGGAGAAACACTTCCAATCCGGAGAGCAGGAGCTGCGCAACGGTCATCTCGAAGCGGCGCGCGCCTCGTTCGATCGTGCGGTCGACGTCCTGCTCGAATCACCAGGCGGTGCCCGCTCCACACCGGAACTCAGCGCCCACTTCGACCGCCTCATCGAGCGGATCAGCGGTCACGAGCTGACGGCCCTGGCCCAGGCTGACGGGTTCGTCGAGAAGACCCCGGAACCGGCCTCGATCGATGAACTGCTGTCGATCGCGACCTTCGAGCGGCCGACACCGACCCCCGAAACCAAGAAAGCAGTCGCCGACGACCTCGAGGTCGTCGTCCACGACATCGAGATTCCACAGAACTCCCGCGTTCTGGCGTATGTGGAGCTATTCACCGGTCGTCTGAGGAGCTACCTGGAAGACGGTCTGAGCCGCGGGGCGCAATATCTCCCGATGATTCAGGAGGTGTTCCGCGCCGAGGGGTTGCCGCTCGATCTGGCGTACGTGCCTCTCATCGAAAGCGCCTTCAAGCCGAACGCGGTATCACGCGCCAAAGCCAAGGGCATGTGGCAATTCATGAGCGGGACCGCACTCGAAAACGGCCTCAAGCACGATTGGTACATCGACGAGCGCGCCGATCCCGAGAAAGCCACACGAGCGGCGGCCAAGTATCTCAAGACGCTCTACGCCATGTTCGACGACTGGCATCTGGCGCTCGCGTCGTACAACGGCGGTCCGGGCCGGGTTCAGCGCGCCATCAAACGATCCGGGCGCACAGACTTCTGGAAGCTGTCAGCTACATCGCGTTACCTCCCGCGCGAGACGAGAGACTACGTTCCACTCATCCTCGCCGCGATCGTCATCGCCCGAAACCCAGCGCAGTACGAGATGGACGTGGCGCCCCTGGCGGCACCGCTGTTCGAGACGGTTACGCTGAGCGGGGCGGTCGATATCCGGCGACTGGCAGAATGGGCTGGCGCACCGGTTCAGGAGATTCAGGATCTCAACCCGGAGCTGCGCCGATGGACGACGCCGATTCGGGCAACTGAATACGAGCTCAAGGTACCGATGGGCGCCGCCGGCGTGATCAATGCGCGGCTGACGGAACAGGGTCAGGACGATCTGGCGCCGCTGAGTCACTACTCGGTAAAGAAGGGCGAAACGCTCGCAGCCATTGCGAAGAAACTGCGCGTCAGCCGATCCGATCTCGCGGAAGCGAACTACCTCTCCTCGAAGGCACGGCTGCGCACTGGGCAGCAGCTCATTATTCCGCGCGCTCCGACCCTGCTGGCCGCGCGCACAGAGCCGGCTGCGTCTCAGCCGGTGGAAGCAACGCTCGCGAGCCGAAGCCCTGAGGCCTCCTCCGCCGAGGACGCGCCGGTGCGCTCAACGACCACTCATCGCGTTGCACGCGGCGAAACGCTGTTCTCGATCGCAAAGCGCTACGGCACGACCGTGGCGTTGATCAAGGAACTGAACGACCTGCGCGGCAACGTGATTCGCGTCGGACAGCGTCTCGTGATTGAGACTCTGTCGACACTCGCCACCAACTAGTCCGCCTCCGCATAAACTCCATCGTTCGCGCCAGACCTGCGTCGCAGAAACTCCGTCGTTTCGCCGGGGTCGGCGACCGAACACGCGGCTTTCCGAACAGATTCACACGGCGCGCGATCTTGCACCGTTCTGTGGCGTCGTGCTTGCGAGCTTGCGCAGCGCCGCCGTATTCGGAGTGGAAGCGTATCCCGTCCATGTAGAAGTGGACGTCGCATTCGGGCTTCCCCACTTCTCAATGGTGGGCTTGCCCGACGCCACCGTTCGCGAGAGCCGCGATCGGGTTCGTTCGGCAATCCGCAATTCGGGATTCGAGTTCCCTCATCATCGGATCACGGTCAACCTGGCGCCAGCCGACGTACGCAAGGCAGGGTCGTCGTTCGACCTGCCAATCGCGCTCGGCCTGTTGGCCACGTCTGGTCCTCTCAATCGCCGCTGTGTGGACGACACGGTCATCGTGGGCGAGTTGTCGCTCGACGGCGCCATCAATGGCATCCGTGGCGTCTTGCCGATTGCGGTCGGCGCCCGGCGTCTCGGGATGAAGCGTCTGCTCTTGCCACCACACAACGCCGCCGAAGCCTCCGTCGTCGATGGATTGGACATCTGCATCGCCCGATCGCTGGCCGAAGCGGTCGAAGCATTGAATGAGCCCGAGCGCGCGAAGCGTGCCGATGCCGCTTCAATCGCGATGGCCGCACGCAGCGATGGCGAGTGCGACCTTGCCGACGTCCGCGGCCAGTTCCTCGCGCGTCGAGCGCTCGAAGTCGCCGCGGCCGGTGCTCACAACCTGTTGTTGACCGGCCCTCCCGGCGCCGGGAAGACGATGCTCGCCAGGAGGCTGGGGTCGATCCTCCCGCCACTGACGTTCGACGAAGCGCTGGAGTGTACGGCGATTCACTCGGTGGCGGGCACACTCGGGGCGGGCCAGGGCCTGCTGTCCGAACGGCCCTTCCGTGCACCGCATCACACGATCTCGACGGTCGCACTGGTGGGCGGCGGCTCGATCCCGAGACCGGGCGAGATCTCACTGGCCCACCACGGCGTGCTCTTTCTCGACGAGATGCCGGAGTTCGATCGACGGGTGCTCGAGGTCCTGCGCCAACCGCTCGAAGAAGGGCATGTGTCCATCGCACGCGCGGCACGGACAGCCGTGTTCCCCGCTCGCTTCGTGCTGGTCGGCGCCATGAATCCATGCCCGTGCGGATTCTCGGGCGACGGCCGTCGCGCGTGTCGCTGCACACCCGTTCAGATTGCGAAGTACCAATCACGGCTTTCGGGTCCGCTGCGCGATCGCATCGACTTGATCGTCGACGTCCCCGCGGTGCCTGTGGGAGCGATCGTCGACGGCGAGGCCGGTGAGTCGTCGGCGGCGGTGCGCGAGCGGGTCATCGCGGCCCGTCGGGCCCAGCACGCACGCTACGGCGATGGCGAACCGCGGACGAACGCGGCCCTTCGCGGATCGTACGCGGCGAAGTTCTGTCGTACGGACTCGAAAGGACGGCTGCTGCTGCGGCGCGCGGTCGAACGATTGGGCCTGAGCGCACGCGGCTACGACCGCGTCCTCAAAGTCGCCCGGACGGTCGCCGACCTCGCCGGCGATGATGGGATCACATCTGAGCACGTGGCCGAGGCGCTGCAATTCAGAGTGGTCGAACAAGGGCCAAGGGTGGGCGATGTGTGAGCGAAAGCCGCGTTTACGGGGCAGGCGCGCTCGCGACGCGCGCTTCGCTGGCAGATCGCAGCGCCGTCGCTGCCACGATGATCCCTCCGCCAACGATCGTCCAACTGCCTGGATGTTCGCCGTGCAGGATCCACGTCCACACCGGATTGAGGACTGGCTCGAGCAAGAGGAGCAAAGACACTTCAAGCGCCGACAAGTGACGGATCGCCGATGTGAGAAATACGTACGCGACGCCAATCTGACACACGCCCAGAAACACGAGCGTGCTCCACTCCCCTGCCGACGCCGCTGGAAATGGCCACGCGAATGACATCGCCGCGATTGACGCGAACAGGTTTCCCAGGACGGCCGCGGACAATCCGACCCCCTCACGCGATCGATCTCGCTCGACAGAACGGAGTGAGATCAGCGTGAGAGCCCACGTGATACTGCACGCGACAGCGAGTGCGTTCCCAAGCGGTGGATTCGGCGCAGTATCGGTCACGACCGGACGCCCGGCGAAGCAGCCGAGTATTCCCATGGCCACGACCACGAGGTAGACGAGATCGCGGCGCTTGAAGTGTTCTCCCAGGAGCATTGGACTCAGGAGAAGCACGTAGAGAGGCGCTGTCGACTGCAAAAAAATCGCGTGGGCTGCAGTTGTCAGTTTCGTTGCCAGCACGAACAGCGTGAGTGTTGCCGCGAAGACGATCGCGGTCAGTCCAATTTGCGGCGACCACATGACTCGGCCGCGCATGAACACCAACAGGGTGATCGCCGCAATGCCCGAGCGCAGGGCAGAAACCTGCAGGCCTGAGAAGGCCTCAACCTTTATCGCCGCTCCACCCGTCGAAAAGAGAAGAGCGGCCGCCACCACCTGCAGCCGCGCTGCACTGGTGTTCACGAGGCGGCCCTTCTCTGTGTTCGCCCGATTTTCGCCGTCGTCATCTGATCCGTTGGAGACTCCAATTGTCCTGTGGTAGGCTCAAACACGTCGTCGGGCCCCTCCCCACCGGCGCATTAGCACCCGATAGTAAGGTCCGTGCCCCGGATCGGCACCTGAGCCTGGTCCGAAGAGATTCTTTTGGTCGAGTGAATCTGGTTTGAAACGACGACGGTACACAATTCTCGTCGCTGATCGGACGACTGGCGTCGTCCGCCGCGTAACGGTGTCGGCACGGCCTGCCGTGGTATTCGCCTGTGCCGTCGTCACGCTGCCGGTACTCGTCGGTATCGGCGCCGCCTGGAAGGCCAAGAGCGAAGTCGCTGACATTTACGCCAGTCAGCGGGCACTGGAGCTCGAAAACGCCAGTTACCGGACCGCAACAGCGGAACTCAGCGGACAGATTCAATCCCTCCAGACGGCCATTACGGACCTCGGCGCGCGGGCCGCGCTCGACCCGAGCCTCGCTCGTGCGATGGAAACCCTCCCCGCGTTCGTGAAGTCGCGGGCGATGGGTGGCACTGTCGGGACGGCGTCGAAGCAGGAAGCCACGTCGTACACCAACGCGCTCACGGCGCTTGCCAACCCCGAAGACACCTTCGGACTTCTTCGGAGCCTTCTCGAAGGGCTCGAGTCGCGTCTCAGCGTCGTTCAACGCAATGTCGACCGCCGAAACGCACTCGCTAACGCCACGCCTTCGATCTGGCCCGCCCACGGATGGCTGACATCGACAATGGGCCGGCGCACGGATCCCATGACAGGAGGGGCCGATTACCACCCGGGCCTCGACATCGCCGGCGACAAGGGTCAGGCAGTCTATGCCACAGCCGATGGCGTGGTCACGCATGCCGGGCGCCAGGGCGCCTACGGCAACCTGATCACCATCGATCACGGCTTCGGCCTCGAGACAAGGTACGGTCACCTCTCGGGCTTCCAGGTTCGCCAGGGCGATCGCGTCCAGCGCGGCGATCTGATTGGACGCCTCGGTTCAACTGGCCGTGCTACCGGTACGCACCTCCACTACGAGGTGCTGGCCAACGGCAGACTCCTCAATCCGCTGCGCCTTCTCACGCAGCAGAAGCCTCGCGCCCAGTAAAGTCCCGCCTGTCATTCGTTTCCTTGCCGATTGCGGAGCCGCTTGGCTACAATCGGTAGACATTCCTTCGTAGTCAGCTCTCTCCATTCGCATGATTGGCCAACTGCTCGCGAAGGTCATCGGTACCCAGAACGAACGAGAAATCAAACGGCTCCGGCCGCGGGTAGCCGAGATCAACGCGCTCGAGCCCCAGATTAAGTCGCTATCCGACGAACAGCTCCGGGCAAAGACCGTCGAGTTCCGGGAGCGAGTCGCCGCCGGCGCAACGCTGGACGAACTCCTGCCCGAGGCGTTTGCCGTGGTCCGTGAAGCCGGCCGCCGCGTGCTCAACATGCGGCACTTCGACGTTCAGCTGATCGGCGGGATGGTGCTGCACAACGGCACGATCGCCGAGATGAAGACCGGTGAAGGCAAGACCCTCGTCGCCACACTGCCAGCCTATCTCAACGCGCTCGAAGGCAAAGGCGTTCACGTCGTCACCGTCAACGACTACCTCGCACGGCGCGACTCGGAGTGGATGGGTCGACTGTACCGGTTCCTCGGCATGAGCGTCGGTGTCATCCAGCACGACCTCAAGGACGATCAGCGGCAGGTCGCGTACGGCGCCGATATCACCTACGGGACCAACAACGAATTCGGCTTCGACTACCTGCGCGACAACATGAAGTTCGAGCTCGGGCACATGGTGCAGCGCGGGCATCATTTCGCGATCGTCGACGAGGTGGACAGCATCCTCATCGACGAGGCCCGAACGCCGCTCATCATCTCCGGCCCTGCAGAGGAGTCGACGGACCTGTACTACGAGGTCGATCGCATCATCCCAAGGCTGAAGAAGGGCGCGGTCACCCAGGGGAACGTCAAGGCCGAGGAGCGCGAGGCGCTCGAAAAGACCGGCGACTACATCGTCGACGAGAAGCACAAGACGGTGACGCTCACCGAATCGGGGATGGCCAAGGCGGAAGAGTTGTTGTCCCATCGCCTCGTGCCCGATTCCAACGGTCTCTACGACCCGGCGAACATGCCGCTGCTCCACCACGTGAACCAGGGGTTGAGGGCACACACGCTGTTCCGTCTGGACGTCGAGTACATGATCAAGGATGGCCAGGTCGTCATCGTCGACGAATTCACCGGCCGCCTGATGCCCGGACGCCGGTGGAGCGATGGTCTGCACCAGGCAGTCGAGGCCAAAGAAAAGGTCAAGATCGAGCGCGAGAACCAGACGCTCGCCACCATCACCTTCCAGAACTACTTCCGCAAGTACGCCAAGCTGGCCGGCATGACCGGCACGGCCGACACCGAGGCCGAGGAGTTCGCCAAGATCTACAAGCTGGACGTGATGGTCATTCCGACCAACCGTCCGCTGCTGCGGATCGAAGAGCCCGACACGGTGTACCGCACCGAGCGCGAGAAGTACGACGCCATCGTCACCGACATCAGCGAGAAGCAGCAGAGCGGCCGCCCGGTGCTGGTCGGCACGGTCTCAATCGAGAAGTCCGAGCGGTTGTCGTCGCTGCTGAAGAAGCGCGGCATCAAGCACGTCGTCCTCAACGCGAAGTACCACGCGCAGGAAGCCGAGATCGTGGCCCAGGCGGGCCGGCTGCACACCGTCACCATCGCGACCAACATGGCGGGCCGCGGCACCGACAT
>JAICEG010000002.1 GCA_025924295.1 Vicinamibacteria bacterium | reverse complement strand
TTCCATTCACGATGACGGCGAAACTGCCATCCTCGCCCTTGGGATCCTTGTCCTTCCCCTTGCACTGCTTCTTGTTACCTCCGCCAGACTCACCGTCTGAGTTCGTGACCTGCCAATCGACACTCCCGCCACCAGCAAACTCTGCATCGCCCATCCATGACCTCCTACTCTATTGTTGAGCCTATACCGGGTGGATAACGACATCCACCCTCAGGACCGAACACTCGCGTGCTTCGAAATCGCTTTCAGGGCGACGAGAGTCGTGAGTCGAGCGCCGTGTGCGTCGGTTCAAGCCGTCACGGTCTTCGCCTTGGTCACCTTCCGCTTCGCGCCCTTCGTCTTCGCCGGAGTCGAGACCACTCCGTTCTCCGACACGTCTCCCCAAACGACGCGAACCGTTGTTCCCTTCACCGGCACGATGATTGGTTCCTGTCCCGTGACGGTAATGACGAACAGACCAGACTCGGTCCTCGGACACTTGTCCTTGCCTTTGGCACCGCTAGCGCTGTGCTTGTGCCGCTGGCAAGATTCCCCATCGGAGTGGTTGATCGACCATGTCACGCTGCCGCCGCCGGCAAACTCTGCGTCACCCATCGAAGCCTCCCTTTGATCAATCGATCATCTAGAGCCCAGCTCGTTGCGTTAACTGCCGCATCGAGAACATCTGGCGATAGTTCTCCGGCAGCCGGTTCTGCATTTCACGTATCGATGCCCTGGCGGCATCCGTGCTGCGCGCAGCAGCGTCGGCGTCGCCCCGTGCGGTCTCGAGCCGTGCCCGCGCCAAAAGGACCTCTGCCCGCAATTCGAGTCCGATCGTCTGCGCGGCGTCATCCGAAGGAATCGCGTCGAGTGCCTCTGCCGCTTCATTCAGTCGTTCACGCGACAGGGCTGCCTGGGCCAGGAGCAGGCGGCCACGCGCTTCGAGCGCCCGGTTGGCCAGCTTCCGGGCAGCATCGATGCTCGATTCGAGCAACGGGCGACCTGAGTCACCTCTGCCCTCGTCCATCAGCATGAAACCAAGGTAGGCACGAGCCTCAACAACGGGTGGCTCCGGCAGAGTCCCCGCCCACGAGGCCGACGCCTGCTCGAAGGCGGCGCGAGCGTCCGTCGGTCGCTTCGATTCGCGAGACAACTCACCGCGCACCAGCCACCACAAAGAGCTCAGGGCCTCGTTGGGTGAGCGTGTGAGCTCCTGCTCGGCCAGCTGAAGTTCCGAGTCAGCGGTCTGCAGGTCTCCGAGATAGACGCAGGTTCGAGCCAGACGTATTCGCGCCTCTGTGCTCCTCCGACCCGTTCCACCCTTGAGCGCCTCGAGGAGAGAACGACGCGCGGCATCGTAGTCCCCTCCGTCGAATTGTGTCAGCGCCAGCAGCGTCGTCATGATCGTGACGTTGTCTGCGAGATTCCGCTCGCGCGCTATCGCCAATCCTCGGTTCAGCTCGCGTGTCGCATCACCGAGGCGGCCCTGATTGCGGTAGTAAGTCGCAAGCGCCCGCAGGGAAAACGTTTGAAACCGCCGATCGCCGAGCCTCTCGAACACCGCCAGGGCGTTCTTGATGTCGAGGACGCCTTCGTCCGCGCCGCCGTGATCGATGAGCATGGCGCCGCGATTCGCCTGGATCTGCGCCGCGCGAGCCTCATCACGCCACGACTGGTAAAGCTTGTAGGCCTGCAGGTAGAAGTCTCCGCCAGTCGGATAGTTACCAACTGAAACGTGTGCGGCGCCAAGATTGAACAGAATGATGGCCCGCGCCGGCGCATTCCCGGCTTTCTCCGCCAGGCTCAGCGCCTTTTCTCCGATGGCGATGGATTCGGCAAACTGCCCGCGCGTTGCAGCCATGAGCGCCCGGTAGTAGTCCGCGCGCGCCGCGCTGAAATCGTATCGAAGCTCGTCGAAGATCTGACGCGCCGTCTCAGCATGCGCGAGCGCGAGGCTGCGTTCGTCGTTGTTTCCAACCGCGAGCGTATCGGTCAGGCACAACAGGCTCTGGCCTTCGCCTGCCCGAGCCCCCACGGCGCCGTAGCCACGCAGTGCCGCCTCACCGTACCTCCTGGCTTCCACCGGCTCATTGAGACGAGAGGGACTGTACAGTCGACACAGCTCCAGCTGCGGACGCGGCAGCTGATCGTTCATGCCCAGGACGGTGTGATACACCGACACCGCATCCGCGTTTCTCGCCTGGCGATCGAGAAACCCACCGAGCTCCATGGCCCACGTCGGATCGTCTGGCCGCTCGCGTGTCAATGCGCGATAAAGATTCTCGGCGGCCGCAACATCCCGTCGGGCTTCGGCGGCAACCGCCTGTACAAACAACGCATCCACGCGGGGCGTTCGCGATGTCAACAGCGATACCGCCCGATCGGCGGTTTCGGTCGCCTCGTCTTCACCTCTGACGAGCTGCGCCGTACGACTGACCCACGCCAGGAGAACCGGGTTGCGCGCATCCAGACCTGACGCCGCCTGAAACGCCTCACGCGCCCGCGCGTACTCGAAATCCTCGTACCAGGCGGTCCCGTCGGCGAAGGCCCTGGCAATATCAATGGACTGCCAGCGCCCGGCGCGATCCTCACCGCTCCATGGCCACACGCTCCGCAACCCGTCGATGACGTTTGTTCGACGACTCTCGAGATGTGACTCGATGTCTTCGGCAAGCAGCGTCGCCGATCGATATGCCACGTCGCGTGTCAGCGACGAAACCTCCGGGGTCGTTTCGTGCTCCCACACATTGCTCGATGTGCGTGGATCGCGCAGCTCGACGCGAGCCCGCCAGGCGCCGCCGTCGCGCAGCAAGGTCGGCACGACCACCAGCTCGGCGCCCGTCGCAGCGGTGATCGCGTCGATCGCGTCACGGCTGGAGACATCTGACTCCTGACGCATGAACCGACGCAGGACCTCCAGCACCCGGCTGTAGGGGACGACCTGCAAATCACGCGCATCCCGCAACGACAACGTGAGTGTCTGCGTCAGCGCAAGGCGATACTGCTCCAGGTCGGAGTCACCGCTCTGATTGCCGAACGGCGCCACGACGATCGTTCTTCGACTGACCGGCCATGCCAACCAGACCGCGAGCGTCGCGACCACTGCGAGCGTCGCCACCGTCGCAGCAACCCACGGCTTCGAGCGCCGCTTGTTCTCGACTCTGCGTTCTGAGACTTTCGTTACCGGCACAGGTTCGGTGCGGAAGTCGAGCGGAATCGAATACCCTCTTGCCATGCGTAGCGCGCGAGCCAGCTCCCGGCCATTCGCGAATCGCACGGCCGGCTCTTTGTGCAGCGCGCGGAATACGAGCTGCTCAACCTCTTCACCTATCTCCGGACGAGAGGCCCGCACAGGCGCCGGCGTTTCGTTCCGCACCGCGTATGCGATCGCTTCCGCATGCGAGCCCTGGAACGGGACGTGACCCGTCAGCATCTCGTAGAGAATCACACCCACGGCCCACACATCCGACCGCGCATCGGCGCTCTGCCCGCGCACCTGCTCGGGAGACATGTAGGCCGCGGTCCCCAACGTTGAATGCTCGACGGTGAGCTTGAGCGCATCCGCGAACGTCGCGAGACCGAAGTCGAGGATGCGAACACCATCCTCGGTCAGCATCACGTTGCCCGGCTTGACATCCCGATGCACGACGCTCTGGGCATGTGCCTTGGTGAGGCCGTCGGCAAGCTGCGTGGCGATGTCGAGCGCCTCCTCGACGGGAAGCGGCCCGGACGCCAGTCGCTGCTTCAGCGTCTGACCCTCGTAGTAGGCCATGACGATGAAGAGCTGGCCGTCATCGGCGGTCTCGATGTCGTGGACGGTGCAGATGTTCTGATGATTGGTCGCCGACGCGGCCTGCGCTTCCCGGATGAATCGCTGGCGCGCGTCCTCGTCGTGGCTCCACTGCGGGGGAAGGAACTTCAGCGCGACGGTGCGGCCAAGCCGGTTATCGCGCGCACGATAGACGACGCCCATCCCGCCACCGCCTATGCGTGCCAGGACGTCATACTGGGCGATCGTCCGCCCCACCATCGGATCGCCGGTCGAAGCTGTCACGGTACGGTCCGTTCATGCGGCCTGTGTTGGCGGCCGGGGCCCGATTTTCTCACGTTCGCGCGGCGAGCACGATCTTGCCGACATAATCGCCAGACTCCATCAGACGGTGCGCGTCGGCGGCGTTGGCCAGCGGAAAGACCTGATGGACGACCGGCTTGACCACTCCGCGATCGAGCAGCGGCCAGACCTCGGTGCGCAGTGCGGCAGCGATCTGCCCCTTCTCCTGCACTGTCCTCGGTCGGAGCAGGGAACCGGTCAGCGTCAGCCGGCGGCCCAGGATGCGACGGAGATCGATCGATGCGGTTGATTCTCCCCCCATGAACCCGATCCCGACCAGCCGGCCGTCGGGGGCCAGCGCCTCGAGGTTCCGGCTCACGTAGCTGCCGCCGACCATATCGAGAATCACGTCGACACCTTTACCGTCGGTCAGTTCGCGCACAGCCTCGACAAAGTCAGCCGTGCGGTAGTTGATCGCCTGCTTCGCGCCGAGGTCTTCACAGGCGCGGCACTTCTCGTCCGACCCGGCCGTGGCAAGAACCGTCGCGCCGCGCGCCGTCGCCAGTTGAATGGCCGTGGTCCCGATTCCACTCGAGCCGCCGTGCACCAGCACGGTTTCCCCTGCGCGAAGATGGCCGCGCTCGAAGACATTCGTCCACACGGTGAAGAACGTCTCGGGAATACCGCCGGCCGAAACGAGGTCTACGTTCAGTGGCCTGGGAAGACACTGGCGCGCCGGCGCCACGCACATGGTCGCGTAACCGCCGCCGGCGACGAGCGCGCACACCTCATCGTCGATTTTCCATTGCCGGACGTCCGCAGCCATCGCAGCAATCGTCCCGGACACCTCGAGCCCGGGGATGTCGCTGGCACCCGGCGGCGGTGGATACACGCCTCGACGCTGAAGTACGTCCGGCCGATTGACTCCAGCACCGGCAACGCGAATGAGCACCTCTCCGGGACCCGGGACTGGGTCTGGGCGCTCGACCGGCACGAGTACTTCGGGGCCGCCCGGACGAGTGATCTCGACGCAGATCATCGGGCCAGACCCGAGGGCAATCGGGGGGATGAGAGGAGTCGTGTGAACACGTCCCAACGCCGGCCGGCGTCGCTCGCACCACCCGACTCTGCCTCGATATATCGCGCGACCATGTCCTTGCCCAGGTTGTAGTTGATCACGTAGCTCCGGTACTGATCGATGAACCGGATACGCTGCTGTGCCCGCGGCGCCGAGTAGAGCCCGTACCGCTCGAGCCACCTGGCGGCGGCAGCCGCGTCGACCTGACCGTTCAGGTACCGGCGCGCCGCTTCGTTGCCGGCATACGACAAGCGGTCGGTCAGGCTGAGCACGGCGTAGTAGGTATCGACCCCCGTCGGGTCGAGGCCGGCCGACGGGAAGATGACTTTTCGTTCGAGTTCCATCCGCTCGGGCCGCGGGAACGCGATGTCGATGCCGTAGTTGGCCGAGCCCTCCGCGATCAGGGACTGCGGCGATCGCAGCGGATACACCGAGAACTCGACCCACCCACGATCGCGCACCAGACTTTTCTCGAGCAGCACGTTGTACACGTGATGCCCAGGGTACCCCTCGTGGCATGCGAGATCGATGGCCCGGTCCACGAAGATAGGGAGATCGGTGTTGACCTGGATGAGGCTGCGATAGTTCCCCTGATACCAGTTGTAGCCCGACCAGCTCTTGTTGGTGACGTACTCGACGGTGAAGCTCTCTTCGTGCGGCAGCGACAGGTGCGCGAGCGTCCGGCTGCGGCAGGCATCGATCGCCGCCGTGAACGTGGCGTCGAGGCGATCCCTCGGGATGACGAACTGCGATCGAAACTTGTCGACCCGTTCGCTGAGAGACCCTGGCCCAGGCAACCGTGAATCGAGCTCTGCGAGAACAGCATCGAATTCGCTCTCGGTGTGCGTGGGGGCGACCGCGTCGTAGAGCGCCCTGGACTCCTCGTCGAAGGTGAATCGCTTTCCTTCCAGCATCGACACGCGGGCACGCAGCGCGCTCAGCTGCCTTGTGAGGTACTCGTGACGCAGGCGGACGGCTTCCTCTGCCTGGGCGGCCGGCTTCACGGCCACCAGCGCTGCGTTCACTGCCGCCGCATCGCGGCCGATGTCGGCGAGAGGTCGCTTGGTCTGCTCGACTTCCGTTTTCCACCCGGCAGGACCGTAGTAGGCGTCGACGTAGTCGGCATCGTGCTGGCCGAGCGCCAGCACCAGCTTCACGTAGCGCTCAGCCAGATCGTTCATCGTCTCGTTCTCCGCGGCCTGCACGACAAACAGGCCGAGCACCAGCGCACTGAGGACTCTCATCGATAGCGCTCCCTGACATTGGGAATCAGGTACTTCTCGAACGCGGAGCTGAAATCGTACACCGGCGCAAAGCCCCAGTCGCGGCGGGCGGCCCCGTCGTCCACGTCCTGGGGCCACGAATCGACAATACTCTGTCGTTTCTCGTCCGTCGTCCACTGCACGACCCCGCCGGGAAAGGCGGCAACGACTGCGTCGTGGATCTCCTGCGCGGTGGGACTGAAGGCGGTGAGGTTGTACGCGGTTCTCGTCAGGTTCTCACGCGGCGCCTTCGCGAGGTCGAGCAGAGCGGAGATGGCGTCGGGCATCGCCATGAACGGGATGCGCGTATCGGGGCGCACGAAACAGGTGTAGGGCTCGCCGCGCGCGGCGGCGTGAATCATCTCCGGCGCATAGTCGGAGGTGCCACCCGCAGGCATCGTCACGGCGGAAATCAAACCGGGAAAGCGGACGCTGCGAAAGTCGACGCGCCCGGTCGCATGCGCCGCGAGCTGCTTGTAGAACCGCGCGTAGTAGCGACCGAGGTGCTCGCAGTACAGCTTGTTGCAGCCGTACATCGTGCGCGGCGTATTCCACTCGTCCTCGCGAATGCGCCCGACCCTCGCCTTGGTCTGCAGATCGGGGAGCCCGTAGGCGGCCACCGATGACGGATAGAGAAACAGCACCGTGCGCCCGTGCGACTCGCCCTCGCGCTGGGCGAACTCGAGTAGCGTGAGGGTCCCGTCGACGTTCACGTGGTGTGCGGTGATCGGCGTGAACTCCGCACGCGTCGAGAGCAGCGCGGCGAGGTGAAAGATCAGATCGACCTCGAACTCGGCCAGTACACGCTCGAGCAGTGTGCTGTCGGTGATCGAGCCGGTGAACTCACGCAGGACGAGCCGGTGCAGGGAGGGATCGAGCGGCGCGAGATCGATCGTGACGATCGGGCGCCCGGTGCCGGCCAAGCGGGTGATCAGGCCGTGGCCGATCTCGCCGCTGGCACCGGTGACCAGGGTGACAGGAGTACGCATGCGGAGACAATTCTAGTCTCCGGTTGTACGTAGTGTCCGTCTGCAGCCAGGGCGCGAGTAGTGTCCGGCTTCAGCCGGACCCGATCGATGCCAGCAGCCGTTCGACCTCCTCGCGCACCCCGGCGAGATCCTTGAGCGCGCGCTCGGCTTCGTCGATCGTGGCCATCAGATCGTTCCGATCGGGCGTACCGCCCCTGGCGACCTCGGTCGCCAGATCGCGGGTTGTTGCCGCGCACGCTTCACCAATCGCCACGGTTTGGGCGTGCGCCTGCAGGAGCTTGAGGAACTGCTCTCGTTCGTGACGGGTCACCCTCGCACCGTTATCGCGTCGAGTCTCCGTCCAGCAGATCGCCCAGCCCTCCGAGGATCGAGCCTTCCCCTTGACGCCGGCCGCCGGCCGCTGGTGCGGCCTTATAGATGCGATCGGCCATGCGGCTGAACGGCAGCGACTGCAGCCAGACGCGGCCCGGCCCAGTGAGCGCCGCGTAGAACAGTCCTTCACCACCGAACAGTGCGGTCTTGATCTTGCCGACGTACTGGATGTCGTAGCCGACCGACGGCTGGAGCGCGACGAGGCAGCCGGTATCGACGCGCAGCGTCTGGCCGGGACCCAGATCGAGTGGATGCACCGTGCCGCCGGCATGCACGAAGCACAGGCCGTCGCCTTCCAGCTTCTGCATGATGAAGCCTTCACCGCCGAACAGGCCCACGCCGATTCGCCGCTGGAAGGCAATGCCGATGGACACGCCGCGCGCGGCGCAGAGAAACGAATCCTTCTGGCAAATGAGCTGACCACCGAGCTGCTTCAGATCCATCGCGAGGATCTTGCCGGGGTACGGCGCGGCGAATGACACCTGCTGCTTGCCGCCGCCGGAGTTGGTGAAGACGGTCATGAACAGGCTCTCACCCGTGATGAGGCGCTTGCCGGCTCCGAGGATCGCGCTCATGACGCCGCCGCCGCCGCGCTGCTGCGCGCCGTCGCCGAACACCGTCTCCATCGAGATGCCCGGTGTCATGTACATCATCGACCCCGCCTCGGCCACCGCGCTCTCGCCCGGATCGAGCTCGACCTCCACGAACTGCATTTCGCTGCCGACGATTCGGAAGTCGATCTCGTGCGACCGGCGCCCGGGATTGATCGGTGGTGGCGCGGCAGCACGCGCACCGGAAGCGCCGGTCAGAAACGAGGCGAGTTCCGGCACGTCTTTGAGCGGTGTCCAGTTCGTCAGGCCCGGGCCGAAGATCAGCGTGTTCCCGTCAATGGTGCCGTTCCGAAGATTCGTCACCACGTCGTCTCGTGACACGGGCCCGACCTGGTGCCCACCAATGGCCATGAACCACTGCTCGTCTGCCATCGCCTCATTCTCCTCGCTGTTTCGTCTCTCGGTGACGCCGGGTCCACAGAGCAGGACCCGGTCTACTCTGCCTATCGCCGGCCACTACGTCGATCGCCCTACTGCTCGGGCTCTGAGTCAATTCGCTGCGCAGCCGTCTGTTCCAGCTGCTGAACCGTCTTGGGATCCAGTCCAAGCAGGTGCGCGAGTTTCGCAAGATAGATACGTTCGGCGCCGCTTGGCTGTTCGTCGCCTCTCACGATGCCGAAAGCGAGCACGTACAGCGTCGCCCGCTGAGTGTCGTCCGTTACACCTGCAACGATTTCAGCCAACGGTCTCGGCTGCGCCAGTTCCTGCTCGACGATGCCGTCCACGCCGGCTTTTTTGGCATGCTCGAGGATTGCCGCACGCTCCTGCTCGCTGACAGCACCATCGGCGTACGCAGCTGATATCGCCAGCCGGACGATCGTGAGCGCCGGTTGGCTCACCGATGCCGAACTCGACGCACCACCCATCACCGGCAATGGTGGAAGGGGTTGAGAAGCGGCCTGGGCCGGAGCATGGGGCGACGGAAACCCCGATCCGGTCGGTGCCGTTCCGGTCGGTGACGTTCCGGATGCGCCTTGCTGCTGCAGCGTCTCGAAAATTCCCCACGCGAGGCCTGCCGCCGTCATCAGCACGGTGGGGTTCGAAAGCAGCGATCCCCCGATCGAACCCATCGAGCCGCGCAGCGGCTTTCCCAGGTAGCGCAGCGCCTTCTTCGACTTCTTACGGCGTCCCCCAAGCACACTTTGAAGGACACCATTGAGCAACATCGATTCGTCCAAGTCTGATCTCCCGTCAGAGGCTCTGCGCCACTCGGGTGGGCGCGGCCATCGGTTTCTCGGGCTCCGGCGTGAAGTCTTCGCCGGGGTTGATGAAGCGATCGGTCTCGAACTTGTACTGCTTGTCGTGCAGGTAACGGTAGCGCCCATTCAGCGCGAGCAGCTCGGTGTGCGTCCCGCGTTCGACGACCTGCCCCTCCTCGAGCACCAGGATCTGGTCGGCGCTGCGAATGGTCGAGAGGCGATGGGCGATCACGAACGTGGTGCGGCCGGCTCTCAAGTTCCGAAGGCCGTCCTGGATCATCTGCTCGCTCTCGCTGTCGAGGCTCGAGGTTGCCTCATCCAGAATCAGGATACGCGGGCTGGCCAGGATCGCGCGGGCGATCGAGACCCGCTGGCGCTGCCCACCGGACAACTTGATGCCACGCTCACCGACGACCGTGTCGTATCCATTGGGAAACTGACTGATGAACTCGTCGCAGTGGGCGATCCGGCACGCCTCGATGATCTCGTCGCGCGTGGCCCCGGGCCTCGCGTAGCCGACGTTCTCCGTGATGGTGCCGTCGAACAGAAAGTTCTCCTGCAGCACGGACGCGAGTTGTGATCGGTAGTCCATCAGCCGCAGTTCCGAGAGGTCGCGACCATCGACCAGCACGCGCCCCTGTGTCGGCCGATTGAACGCCATCACGATGCTGATGAGCGTGCTCTTGCCCGACCCGCTCGAACCGACCAGCGCCGTCGTCGTGCCTTGTGGCGCATGGAACGAGACGCCTCGGAGTACTGGTTGGCCCGGGTTGTATTCGAACCAGACGTCCTCGAAGCTGACGTCACCTGCCAACCGGCCGGGATCCGACCGCTGTTGGTCTTCTTCGACCTCCGTCGGCATGTCGAGAATCTCGCGGATGCGATCCAGGCCGGCAAACGCCTCGGTGATTTGGGTGCCGATCGAGGCAATCGATACCAGCGGCGCGGCAACCAGCCCGATGAAAAAGATGTACATGATCAACTCGCCGAGCGTCATCTCGCCGGCGATGATCGAGTTGCCGCCCAGCCAGATCATCAACACGCCGACGATCCCGACGATGACCGTGCTGCCCGCGGTCGTCGCCGATACGCCGGTCATCGACTTCGCGATGTTGCGAAACAGGCGATGCGCCCCCTTCGTGAAGACGATCTCTTCACGTTTTTCCGCCGTGTAGGACTTGACGACGCGGATGCCGCCGAGTGCTTCGGTCAACCGGCCGGTGACTTCGGCGTTGATCTTCCCGCGCTCGCGGAACAGCGGGCGCAGCGTGCGGAACGCGTAAGCCATCCCTCCGGCGAACGCCGCGAGCACGAGAATAGTGATCGTGGTCAGGTGCCAGTTCAGCCAGAACAGCACACCCAACCCCATGACGGCCGTGACCAGACCGCCGACCAGCTGCACCAGGCCCGTCCCGACCAGATTTCGTATGCCTTCGGCGTCCGACATGATGCGAGAGACGAGGACGCCGGTCTGCGTCGAGTCGAAGTAGCGCACCGGCAGGTGCATCACGCGGGCCTGGACGCGCTTGCGCATGTCGGTAATCGCACGCTGCGCGGCGACCCCGAGAATCTGAGACAGGACAAAGGATGTGACAGCCTGCACGAGCGTGGCCGTTCCTGCCGCCAACGCAATGATCGGAAGCAGATCGGAGCGGTTCTTCCCCACCACGTCGTCGATCAGGTACTTCGACGACGCCGGGAGCACCAGCCCGGCCAGGCGACTGACGAGCATGAGCGCGAGGCCGGCCGCCAGCCGCTTGCGATGGGCCCAGAGAAGCGCTCGCGCTTCACGCCAGGCCGCCGAGGCGGATACACCCTTCTTCTTTGGAGCTTCCATTGGAGATCCTGGAACTGTACTACGCCGAATGCGCTCGCCGGTTCCGCGTGCACCCGCCCTCATGACAGCGACCATGCCATAATCAACGATAGCGCCCCGTTGACCTCGAGCGTCACCGGCGCCTCGCACCCTTCACAAATGACTGACATCAGCACACGCGGCGTCCGGATGAGTGACGCCACCACACGCGGAATCCGGATACAGGTGCGGAGCGAATTCATTCCCGACCGCAGTTCCCCACGGGAGGGATCGTATCTGTTCCAGTACCACGTCCGCATCTCGAACACCGGCTCCGACGTGACGCAGCTCGTCTCGCGGGAATGGATCATCACCAACGCCGACGGCGAGGTCGAGCGTGTCAAGGGACAGGGAGTCGTCGGCGAGCAGCCCGTGCTGCCGCCGGGTGGGTCGTTCGAGTATACGAGTTTCTGCCCCCTCAAGACTGCGGTAGGGGCGATGCAGGGAAGTTATCAGATGGTGACGGCCGAGGGCGAGCGCTTCGATGCCGTCATCGCACCGTTCACGCTCGCCGTCCCCAACGCGCTCAACTAGTCAAGGGCCGCCGTGCTCGCCCGGCGATGCCTCGACCTACTTGGTGAAGCTCGCCACCGCGTCCTTCTCGTCGTCGAAGCTTTCGAAGACAGTCAAGAGCTTGGTGAGAACCAGGAGGTCCTTGAGCCGCTTGGTCACCCGCAGCAACTTCAGCGACCCGCCGTTATGGCTGGTCGTCGCGTACACCTGAACGAGCTGCCCGAGGCCAGCGCTATCGACGTACGAGACGTTGCCCAGATCGAGCAGCAGCTTGCGATTGCCCTGCTGCAGCAGGCTGTTGACCTTGTCCTTGATCATCACATCGCCGCCCTTGCTCAGAGTGATGTCGCCCGTGATCTCGACGACCGTCACATCACCCACCATTCGCTGTCCGATCTGCATTCGTCCTCCCTCGCCGCCCCCGACTGTCGGAATCGGGCCGGAACTTTACATTACTTGAACTACTTCGCTCCCAGATAGCGCAGGACGAGCGCCGTCACGTCGTCGGCCTGAGCCGCCCCGTCCGAGAATAGCTTCACCGCGCCGATCAGGTGCTCGAGCACGGCCTCGGGCTTGGCCCCATGCCGCGCCTGCACTTCCGCGACAAGGCGATCGCGCCCGAACTCCTCGCCCGCGCGGTTGCGCGCCTCGGTGACGCCGTCGCTGCAGACGATCACGAGGTCGCCCGGCTCGAGCACCACCGTCTCGAATTCATAGGTCGCGATCGACAGCAGGCCGAGCACCGGACCGCCGGTCTCGAGCCACGACACACCGGCGCGCCTGATGACCAGCGGTGGCTCCTGCCCGGCATTGCAGTAGCTCAGACGCCCGTCGGGCGTGACCGCCCCGTAGAACATTGTCGCAAAGCGAGCGTCGATCGCTCTCCGCAACAGCGCCTTGTTGACACGCGCCATGGTCTCGGCCGGCTCGCTGCTGACCGGCGCCAGCGCCACGAAGTTGCTCTGCACGGCGGCGGCGAGCAGCGCCGCCGGCGGTCCCTTCCCGGCGACGTCGCCGAGCGCGAACCCGAGACCGCGCTCGCCGATCTCGAGGTAGTCGTAGAAGTCGCCGCCGACCGTCCGGCACGGGATCGACTCCGCCGCCAGATCGACCGAGCCGATCTCGAACACCGGCTCGGGCAACATGTTGCGCTGAATCTCGGCCGCGATCTTGAGATCGTGATCGGTGCGAGCCTTTTCCGCCGACTCCGCATACAAGCGCGCGCTCTCGATGGCCAGCGCCGCCTGCGTGGCAAACGCTTCGAGCGACGAGTGCGTCGCCTTGGAGAGCATCGTGCTCCGCTCGCGGCCGTCGAGGTAGAGCACGCCAATGACGCGCTCGGATCGAGCGGACGCCGGTGCTGCCGACATCGGTGTCACCCGCAGTGCCACGCACAGCACGTGACGGATGCCGACGGCGATGGTACCGTCATGCTGCCCTCTCCAATCGCCTTCCATCAGGTCGCCGACGATGCGGCTCTGCCCGGTCTTGAAGACTTCGCGCGGAATCTTCTCGCTGGTCGTGAACGTCGTCCCCGGCAGGGTCGTACGGCCACGGCCGCGCGCGATCTTGAACTCGAGCTCACCGTCGGCATTGGCCAACATCATGAACCCGCGCTCGGCCTTGGTGACCTCGAGCGCCGAATCCATCACGAGCACCAGGATCTCGTCGAGCACGCGGCCCGACCCGAGCGCACGCAGACCGTTCAGGATGGCCGCCATCTGGCGCAGGTCGCCGCCATCCGAGGTGCCGGTATCGAGGAACCCGGTGGTCTTGGCGCCCTCCGTCATGAAGACCAGCTCGATGGCCTCGGTCCTGCCCAATCGAATGCGGTCGCCGTGCTGAAGGGTTCTCTCGGTGATCTGCTCGCCGTTGACGAACGTTCCATAGCGCGAGGCACGGTCGCGCAGGAGATACCGTCCGTCCTCGAGGGCGATCTCGGCGTGTTCGCGCGACACGTCGGTGCTGACGATCTGCAGGTCCGCTGATGTCCGCCGGCCGATCATGAACAGCGGTCGATCGAGCACGACGACACGGCGCCCCTGCGAATCGGTCACGTGAAGACGGGCTTCGCTCATGCGCTCCTGGTGTCAGGCGGGTTTGGCCTTGATGGCCCCGACCTGCAGCAGCAACCCGGTGAAATCGTAGATGCGACGCTCGCGCGCGATGAGTCCATCGCGCAAGTCGCACAGCGACACCAGGGAGATGCTGAATGGCCGATCCGTCGGCGGCAACCCCATGACACCGCCCTTGTTCGTCCCGTGGATGTGCGCAAGAACCGCAACCTGGTCTCCGTCGATGATCAACTGCTCCTGCCTGAATTCGGCGGTGCTGAACGACCTGAAGAACGCCTGGTACACGCGCTCGATGGCGTCGCGGCCTTCCGCGATACCGCCGGCAAACGGACTCTCCACGACGCCATCCTCTGTGTGAAGGCTGGCGACCATTGCCGCATCCAGGCGATTCATCCCGTCTTCCCGACGTTGGAAGAATGCGACGATCTCATCTCGCGTCATAACCGCCTCGCGGCAGGGCCCTGCACGAACACCCAGTGGCCAGAGCCCTATGAAGCTTAGCTCAATCGAGATGACCACGCTCGGAGTCGCCCATCGTCACCGGCGCCGACGGGAAGTATTCCCGCCAGCGGCGGGAGACCAGATCCGCGATGTCGTCCCGGCACGACAACTCCTTCGGGTACCACGGTTTCATGCGGGCATCGATGACCACGGGCGCCGTGTAGGCGATGTGGTTGCGGATGATCCGGCGGTTGGCGGCATGGATATCGGCGGCCGGCTCGAACCGGGTGAACGTCGTCCAGAGGAAATTCATGTCGCTGCGTGCGGCCCGTTCGGGCTCGTCGCTGACGACCACGAGCGGCCACGACGCGAACGCGGGCGCGGTGGCGATGCGCGAGACGATGTCACGATCCGACTCGAACGACGGAGCGCCGACGACCAGGCAGCCGCCGCAGAACACCCGCACGTCGGTGACGCCAGCCGGGACGTCGGGGGCCGTGAACTGCCGGGGCAATTCACGGATCGGATCACCGAGCCCCATCCACACGCCCTTCGATCCTTCGTTGACCGTCGGCCCGGTGTAGTCGAGCGTGTCCATCGCGAGATTCGAGAAGACGTAGAGATCGGTCTCGGGGTTGGTGCGCGCGAGGATGTGTTCGAGCGTCGCGCGGAAGTTGCGGACATCGACGTGCTGGTCCGTGACGAGCAGGAACTTGCTCAGCGACAGTTGCCCCTCGCCCAGGATGCGAAACGCGCTCGCCATCGCTTCGCGGCGATAACGCTGCTTCACGATCGCGGCGGCCAGCGAGTGATACCCGGTCTCCCCGTACGACCAGAGCCGCTCGACGGCCGGCATGACGACCGGGAACAGCGGTGAGAGCAGTTCCTGCAGCAGGTCGCCGATGAAAAAATCTTCTTGCCGAGGTTTTCCGACGACGGTCGCGGGATAGATCGCATCGGCACGACGGGCGATGCGGCGCACTTCGAACACCGGGTAGTCGTGTTGCAGCGAGTAGTAACCGTAGTGATCGCCGAAAGGACCTTCGGGCCGGCGCGTGCGCGGCGGTACATCTCCCATCAACGCGAACTCGGCGTTTGCGACCAGCGGATGCGGACCGCGCCCGTGCACCTGCGAGAGGCGGTCTCCCGCAATCAGCGATGCCAGCATCAGCTCGGGAACGTTCTCGGGCAACGGGGCGATCGCCGCGAGAATCAGCGCGGGCGGCCCGCCGAGAAACACCGTCGCCGGCAGCGTCTGGCCGCGCGCCTCAGCCACGGCGTAGTGGTAGCCGCCGCCCTTCCCGATCTGCCAGTGCATGCCGGTCGTGCGGGCGTCATACACCTGCATGCGGTACATCCCGAGGTTATGTCCCGGCTTGTCGGGATGCGCCGTGTAGACGAGCGGTAGCGTGATGAACGGCCCGCCATCCTCCGGCCAGCACGTCAGCGCCGGAAGTCGATCGAGCTTCACCTCGTGCGTCACCACTTCGGTGACCGGCCCCGACGTCACCCGCCTGGTTCCAACCTTGAGCAACTCGAGCCCGATGTCCCGTGCACCCCAGAGCTTTCCCGCCGTCGGCGGCATGATCGTCTCGACCAGTTCCACCAGGCGTTGAATCAGTCGCAGCGGCCGATCGCCAAAGGCCAACTCGGCGCGCCGCGCCGTGCCGAACAGATTGGTGACGAGACGGAAGTCGGATCCCTTGACGTTGGTGAAGAGCAGCGCAGGTCCGCCGCCGGCCACGACACGCCGATGGATCTCTGCGACTTCCAGATGGGGATTGACCTGCGACTCCACCGTGACGAGGTCGCCGTCACGGCGAAGCCGGTCGAGAAAGGAACGGAGATCGGGGAACGACAAAGGCTTTCGGCTCTGGGCTCTCGGCTCTGGCTCGGTCCTAGCCTTTCGCGTCCGCGCTCGGGCCGTAGATGTTCGGAACCTTCGATCCCATGGCGCGCAGGTACGCCGCCAGCTGCCCGCGATGGTGGATGCTGTGGTTGTTCGCGAAGCCGATGAACCGCGCACGCGACATCTTCAGCACACCGAAACAGTCCAGCTCCTCGGTCGACTTCTCAGCGGGCAACGCTCGCAGGGCAGCGAGTTTCTCAGGGAACGATTTCTTGTAGAACGCGACGATGTCGTCGACGTTCTTGAACTCCGATTCGGCCTGCTTGACGGCATCCTGGTTCCATTCGAACGCCCCCTTGGTGATGCATTCGATGAACCAGACGTCCGCCAGCGCGAGGTGCGTGGCGAGCTCCCACGCCGAGCGTGATTTGGGGTCCGGCTTGTAGCCTCGATTGTCGTCCTTCACAGCAGCGAGCACTGCGCAGGTAGCGGGGAACTCTCCTTCCCACACGGTCGCGAGCAAGTCGGCAGCCGCTTTGCCCTGATCTGCAGTCATGGCCTTCCCCCCTCGTGAAGCTATCTCGTCAGCTTGCGATACTTGATCCGATGCGGCGTGTCGGCCTCGGCGCCGAGCCGCCGCTTCCGATCGGCTTCGTAGTCCTGGTAGTTCCCCTCGAACCAGACCACGCGGCTGTCCCCCTCGAACGCCAGCATGTGCGTGGCGATCCGATCGAGGAACCAGCGATCGTGGCTGATCACGACGGCACAGCCGGCGTAGTTCAGCAGCGCCTCCTCGAGCGCGCGCAGGGTGTCGACGTCCAGATCGTTGGTCGGCTCGTCCAGCAGCAGCAGGTTCGATCCACGCTGCAGCAGCTTGGCCAGGTGGACGCGATTGCGCTCACCACCCGACAGCGTCCCCACCTTGCGCTGCTGCTGGGCACCCTTGAAGTTGAACCACGACACGTACGCGCGTGATGGAACCGGCCGCTTGCCGATCATCAGCTCGTCTTCGCCGCCGGAGATCTCTTCCCAGACGCTCTTGTTGGCCCCGAGCGCATCGCGGCTCTGATCGACGTATCCGGGTTGAACGGTCTCACCGAGGCGCAGCGTGCCGGCGTCCGGCTTCTCCTGGCCGGTAATCATCCTGAACAGCGTCGTCTTTCCGGCACCGTTGGGTCCGATGACGCCGACAATCCCGCCGCGCGGCAGCGTGAAATTCAGGTCGTCCATCAAGAGCTGTTCCCCGTAGGCCTTTCGAACGCCACGGGCTTCGACCACCACGTCGCCCAGACGAGGGCCGGGCGGGATGTAGATCTCGACCTGCTCGATCTTCTGCGCCGTGTCCTCGTTGAGCAGCTGCTCGTACGCGTTGAGGCGCGCCTTGCCTTTCGACTGGCGCGCGCGCGGCGACATCCGGATCCATTCGAGCTCGCGCTGGAGCGTCTTCTGGCGCTTCGTTTCCGATTTCTCTTCCTGCGACAGCCGCTGCTGCTTCTGATCGAGCCAGGATGAATAGTTGCCTTTCCACGGAATGCCTGAGCCGCGATCGAGCTCGAGGATCCACTCGGCCGCATTGTCCAGGAAGTAGCGGTCGTGGGTCACCGCCACGACGGTGCCCTTGTATTCCTTCAGGAATCGCTCGAGCCACGCCACCGATTCGGCGTCGAGGTGGTTCGTCGGCTCATCGAGAAGGAGCAGATCCGGAGACTGCAGCAGGAGCCGGCACAGCGCAACACGACGGCGCTCGCCGCCGGACAGCGTCGTCACGTCGGACTCGGCGGGAGGACAGCGCAATGCGTCCATGGCCAGTTCGAGCTGCGAGTCGATGTCCCACGCATTGACCGCGTCGATGCGGTCCTGGAGCCGGCCCTGCTCCTCGAGGACCTTGTCCATCTCCTCCGGCGACAGGTCCTCGCCGAGCTTCATGTTCAGCTCGTCGTAGCGCTCGAGCAGCGCCTTGACCGGGGCCACACCTTCCTCGACGTTTCCCTTCACCGTCTTCTTGGGATCCAGACGCGGCTCCTGCGGCAGGAATCCCGTCGTGATCCCGTCGGCCGGGAATGCTTCACCGATGAACTCGGTATCCTCGCCCGCCATGACCCTCAGCAGCGAACTCTTCCCTGCTCCGTTCAAGCCGAGGACGCCAATCTTCGCGCCCGGGAGAAACGACAACCAGATGTCTTTGAGGACGACCGAGTCGGGAGGATGCACCTTCCCGAGACCCTTCATCGTGTAGATGTATTGCACGTGTATCCCTGAATGGGCTCCGGCAGACGGCCGGGCCAAGCGCTCAGTATATCAGCGCGCTAGTGGACCCGCTGATCGCTGCTGCTGGCGGTGGTGACGATGTCGTAAACCGGAGAGGTGATGATGCGGCGGCCATCGAGGAGGATTTCCATGCGCAGGCCCACGCCGATCCAGCCAACCTTGAGGAAACTGCCTCCCACGGTCGCGCCACTGAAGCGCGCCTCCGTGAGCGACGGAAAGAAGTGACCGCCTTTGACGAGCACCTCGTCACCCGACGACACCACGATCTGATACTCGGAGTTCCGCGTACGGACCCGCAGCGTGGTCATCGGCGGCAGGTCGCGCAACTGCACACCGTTGGTGCTCGACACCGCCGAGGTGAAACCCGCCAGGGTGGCGGCCCGGGAGATACACGTCGTGTCGTTCATCGTCGATGGCGACCCGCTGGACATTCTACGCCGATCATCGCCGAAGGGTCAGATCCCGCTCTCATCCGTACAAGTGCTGACGTGCCTACTGCACACGCTGGGGATCCCGGGTCTCCGGCATCAGCGTCACCTCGGTGTGCCGCTCGTTCGGGAAGTATTTGCGCAGCGCGGCATGCACGTTTTCCTGCGTCAGCGACTCCGCGCGCTCGCCGCGCAGGAGAATTCGCTTCGGGTCGCGGCCGAGCACGTGCATCGACTGCAGGGAGTTCAGCCAGTAGCCGTTCTGCCGCATCGCCGTCTGCAGGTCGTTTTTCTCGCCTTCCTTCACCGCCCGCACGTCTTCGGCGGAAGGCCCTTCCTTTCGCAGCCGCTCGATCTCGGTCATGACCGCTGCCGTCAGGCTGGTCACGTTTTCCGGCGCGCTGCCGAACTGAACGCTCGTGACGCCGTAACCCGGCTGTGGCGACGTATTCGAGTAGCTCACGCCGACCGAGTAGGTGCCACCGAGTTGCTCGCGCAGGATGTCACGCAGGCGTATCTCCAACACCTCGGTGGCCGCCTGCAGGCGATGAGTCTCCAGCTCTTCGAGCCCGGTGTCGGCAAAGAACGTAAGGACCGTCTGGCTGCGCGGCTCCTGTCCCTTGGTCACGGTTTCGCGCACAATCGTGCGAGGGAACTCCAGGCGAAAGTCGCCGTTGCGCGCATCGGCCTTACCCGTGGACGGCAGCGACGCGAGGTACTGCTCGATGAGCGGCGTCACCGCGTCCACCGTGAACGTTCCCACGAAGAAGAACGTGAAGTTGGCGGCGTTGGCGAAGGCCTGCTTGTAGAACGACAGCATCTTGCCGGAATCCAGGCGCGACAGATCCTCCGTCCGCAATGCGCGTGCGCTGTAGTGATCGACCGTGTTGATGCGGCGCACGCGCTCCCCGTAGACGGCGCCGGGGCTCTGCGCCTGATTGGCGAGTGACGCCTCGAGGCGGCGCTTCAGCAATTCGAACGCCTCGGGACTGTCATTGGGAGCCGTGAAATGCAGGTAGGCCAGCTGGAGGGCGACCTCCAGGTCCTTCGGCGTGCTCGACCCGTTGACGCCCTGCGAGTAGGTCGAGATATACGCCGACGCGCTTCCAATCCGGCCGGCGAGCAGCTTTCCGAGATCCACCGGGGTGAATCCGCCGACGCCGGCGGTCCCGACCAGCGATGTCGCCAACGCCGCGTTCTGGTAGTCGTCGGCCGTCACCAGCGACAGACCGCCACGTGCATACGAGGAGAATACGACCTGGTCGTTGCGGAAATCGGTCGGCTTCAGCCACACCTCGACGCCATTGGACAACGTCATTACCGTGACACCAATCTCCGCGATCTCGCGGCGCGAGGTGACCTTCCCAGGCACCGGTTTGCGCGCGAGGAGCTCCTTCCCGTTCATTTCATCGCGCCACGCGGTGACGGTGGCCGACATGCCGGCCGTCAGCGCATCGCGCAGGACCGGCTCGGTGACGGCGACGAGTCCCTCTTTCTGCGGCGAGGTCGCGATCACCACGCGATTGCGATCGGCGAACACGTCGCGAGCGAGCGCACCGATCTCCTGCGCCGTGATGGTCGGCAGGAACTGCCGCACGAGCTCCAGCTCGATTTCGATGCCGGGGACGGCCTCCTCGCTCAGGTAGTGGCGAAGCAGCTCGGACGCATACGCGGAGCTCTCGGTCGTGCCCCGTTCGTTGTAGGCACGTTCGTACGACGCGATCGCCGAGCGCTTCGATCGATCGAGCTCTGCCTCACCGAAGCCATGCTGGCGAACACGTGCGATCTCCTCACCCAGCGCACGGAGTCCCCTCTCCGTTGCTCCATCGTTGACGCGCGCCGACACGGACGCCGCCTCGATCGTCAGGCCGAGCGTCTCATCGTCGGACCCGGCGCGCAGGAACGGCGCGTCGGGACGACGGGCGATCTCGGCGAAGCGTGCGTTCAGCATCTGATGCATGAGCGAGCGAACGAGCGATGCCCGGTATTCGGCCGCCGTGCGAAGCGATGTCAGCGGCCCTTTGAACGTGACCGAAACCGACGACCCCTGCGCCTCCACATCAGACACCGCGACGTATCGAGCGTCGGCATGCTCCGGGATCGGATACACCCTGTGCGGCGCACCTCCGGGCTCGAGACTCGAGAAGTGCTTCCGAATCAGGCCCTCGATCTCCGCTGGATCGATGTCGCCCACGACAACGACGGCCATGCGACCCGGTCGATAGTGATCGCGGTAGAACTGGCGGAGTCGATCTGGTGGAAAACTCTTCAACACTTCCGGCGTGCCGATCGGAATCCGGTTGGCGTATCGGCTGTCGCCGAAGAGCGCCTCGAGCTGCGGCTCCTGCATGCGAGTGCCGGCGCCCAGTCGCCCGCGCCACTCTTCGATCACCACGCCGCGCTCGCGGTCGATCTCCGCCGAGTCGAGCGTGATGCCGCCGGCGAAGTCACTGAGCGCCTCGAACCCGCGCACCAGCGTGCCAGAACGGTCGGTCGGGACATCGAGCATGTAGACCGTTTCGTCGAAGCTGGTGTACGCGTTCACGTGCGGACCGAATCGCGCACCGATCGATTCCAGGTAGGACACCAGCTCTCCTGGCTTGAAATGCGCGCTCCCGTTGAACGCCATGTGCTCGAGCACGTGTGCCAGACCGCGCTGGTCGTCGTCTTCGTTCATCGAGCCGGCTTTGACGGCGAGCCGCAGCATCGCGCGCTTCTCGGGACGGCCGTTCTTCCGGATGAAATAGGTCAGGCCGTTGGCAAGCGTCCCGGATCTGATTGCAGGATCGAGCGGGAGCGGACCTGGCGCGGTCTGCGAAGAGGCGGTGGCGGCCGAGACCAGCAGCAGTACGGCCACGAGGTATGCTGCACGGATGCGCCTCAAGATCACGCGGCTGGATCCCACTGTTCCCCTCCCTGGTTACGGAACGCCCGAAGCGGCGGGCTTCGATCTCGCCGCCAGCCACGACATCGTGGTCCAGCCTGGTCAGATCGCGCTCATCCGGACCGGTCTCGTCATCGAGGTCCCGACCGGATACTTCCTGGGAATTTTCGCCCGAAGCAGCACGCCGCTCAAGCGCGGACTGCTGGTGGCCAACGGCGTTGGCGTCGTGGATCCTGACTATTCAGGCCCGAACGACGAAATCAAGATCCAGGTTCTCAACTTTACGCAGACCGACGTGCGCGTGCAGCGCGGCGACCGCCTCGCGCAGGGGATCGTCCTCGCCGCCCCGCGTGTGACATGGGAAGAGGTGGACCAGATTCGCGAAACCACCCGCGGAGGCTTCGGCGCCACTGGGACCTGACACCTGGTATGCCCTTCCGAAGGATCCTGCACATCGACATGGACGCGTTCTATGCGTCGGTGGAGCAGCGGGATCGTCCCGAACTGCGCGGTCGTCCTGTCGTCGTCGGCGGTCAGCCCGATCAGCGCGGCGTGGTGGCGGCTGCCAGCTACGAGGCGAGGGCCTTCGGCATCCGCTCGGCAATCTCGATGGCGCGAGCCGTGCGCCTCTGCCCGTCCGTCGCGATCGTGCGGCCGGACTTCTCGAAGTATCGAGCGGTATCGCAGCAGGTCTTTGCGCTGTTTCGATCGGTCACGCCTCTCGTCGAGCCGATGTCCCTGGACGAGGCGTACCTCGACGTGACCGAGAACGCGTGGGGCGAGACGCTCGGCATGACGGTGGCGCGGCGGCTCAAAGACGAGATTCGCTCGGCGACCGGCCTGACCGCGTCGGCCGGTGTGGCGCCGAACAAGTTCCTCGCGAAGATCGCGTCGGGCTGGCAGAAGCCGGACGGCCTGACAGTGATTGCCCCGGAGCGCGTCGAACCCTTCCTGCGTGGTCTGCCGGTAGACGCCTTGTGGGGCGTGGGGCCGGTGACGGCGCGCAAGCTGCGGGAGCGTGGCATCGAGAAACTCATCGACGTGCGTTCGGCTGACCCTGAACGGTTACGCGAAGCGGTCGGGTCGCTGGCCGAGTGGCTTCAGAAGCTGTCGCACGGCATCGACGATCGACCGGTGGTCTCCGAGCACGAGACGAAATCGTCAGGCAGCGAAAACACCTTCGCGAAGGACCTGACCAGCATTTCCGAGATCCGGAATGAAGTGGCCGACATGGCCCGCGCCACGGCATCGTGGCTGGTCAAACGCGAGCTCTTTGCGCGGACGGTGACGATCAAGGTTCGTTACAGCGACTTCACGACCATCACGCGCAGCCACACCACGGAAGCCACCCGCGACGAGACCTCACTCGTCAGTCGCGCCGTTGCGTTGCTCGACAGGACCGAGGCCGGGCGCCGGCCCATTCGACTGCTCGGGGTGAGCGTTCACAACTTGTGTGACGTTGTATCCCCTGCTCCTGCGCCGAGGAAGACGGCGGCCCTGCGACTGCCCTTCGATTGAGACCGCCAGTAAATTCCGTCCCTTCATAGTCCCGTCAGTCGAATCGAAGCGAATGAGCGGGATTGACCGCCGCGGCGCGTCTTGCCGGAATCACAGCGGCAATGATGGAGACGACGATGACGAGCGCGAGCGCGCCGCTCACCGCCAGCGGGCTGTCCGCTTCGACCTCGAACAACATCGCGGAACCGACACGGCCGAGCGCCACCGAAAGCGCGACGCCGGCGAGGCCGCCGACCGCCGTCATCCAACCCAGATGCGAGAACAGCAGACGCCAGACCGTGCTCCTGGTGGCCCCGAGCGCCAAGCGAATGCCGATCTCCCGAGTGCGCCGCGCGACGTTGTAAGACAGCAGCCCGTACAAGCCGACACCGGCAAGCAACATGGCGATCCCGGCGAAGCTGCTCGAAAGCCCGGCGAGAACGCGCTGGCCCGCCGCATTTTCTCGGATCTGTTCTTCCATCGTGCGCAGGCGGTCGACAGGAAGCGCAGGATCAATCCGCCTGAGGATTTCTGGAACAGCGGCCATCAGCGGCCGCAGATCGCCGTCGGATCGTAAGTAGAAGGTGACCGGGCCGAAGGTGCCCTGGCGCAATGGCAGGAACAGCTGCGGTCCGGGCGGCTCGCTTATCCAGCTGGACTTCGCATCGGCGACCAGCCCGATGATTTCGATATCCAGGGCCACGGTTTCGCCACGCCCGAGACCGAGACGCCGTCCAATCGGCTGTGGACCGAGCCGGAACAGGCGCGCGAACGACTCGTTGACGACGGCCACTCTCGGACTGCCAGCCACCTCGGTGGTCGAGAACTCCCGGCCAGCGAGAAGGCGGATGCCCAACGTGCGAAAGTAATCTGGACTCGTGCGCGCGAAATTCACGCGGGTATCGGTGTCCGGTCCCGGCGTAAACCCCTCGACCGTGACAAAGTTCATTGCCCGGCCGCCTGCCATCACTGGCCTCGTCGTTGCCGCTGACGAGACGACCATTGGAAGGGCGTCCAGCCTTTCTTGCAGCTGATCGACCAGCGCCTGCGCCCGTTCGCCGTCGTACCCGTTCAGGTGTGGCGCCAATCCGAACGTGAGGACCGCGCGCCGTTCGATGCCAAGCTCCTCACCCGCGACGTTGCTGAGACTGAGTGCCAGAAGCGACGCCTGTCCGAGGAGCGCTGTGGTCAAGGCGATCTGCGTCGTGGCCAACGCCGTGCGAAATCGCGTGGCCGTTCGCGTGCTTTCGACTCGTCCACCATGCCCGGCGTACGAGCGCGCAATGGCGGCGCGGACGCTGTGCACGGCTGGAAACAGACCGAACAGGGCAGCCGTTCCAAGACTGACGCCGAGCGTGAATACCAGCAGCGCCGTATTGATCTCGAAGGTCGTCAGGACGGCTGGAACGACGGGCAGAACCGTGGAGAGGATCTGCAGCGTTGCTCGCGCCGCGAGTAGTCCAGCCACTCCGCCAGCGGTAGCCAGGAGACAGGCTTCGATGAGCAGAATCCGGACCACGTCTCCTGCGGAAGCTCCGAGTGACAGACGAACGGCGATTTCCGGCACGCGATCGGCGCCGCGCGCCAGCATCAGATTCGCGAGGTTCGCGCACGCGATGAGCAGCACAATCCCGGTCACGGCCATGACGAGAGCGAAGATCGCACGCCCTTCGGCACGCCTGCGCGCCAGCGCCGCACGGGACCCGTCCTCCACAGCGAGCCGGCGGTCGAGGAACTGCGCCTGCGCGTTGGCGTCGAGTGCGGGTCCCTGAATTGGAAACTCGATCTCCTTGATGAGTACGCTGAACGGACCGCTCATCGCTGCCTGCACCTGCTGACGCGTAGTGCCGGCTTTCATTCGTCCGAAGATGTACAGCCAATGCGTCCGGCGATCGTCGGCCCAGACCTGCAGTTCCTGTTGCGCAGAGAGCGGAACAAAGACCTGCGGTGAATCTGCGAGCGTGGTTCCCTGAAAGCCCTCCTGCGCCACTCCAACGACCGTCACCGGCCGCCCATTGACCAGCAGCGTGCGTCCGATCACGCCCGCGTCGGATCCGAAGCGTGTGTTCCAGTAGCGGAACGACAGCACGGCCACCGGCCGGTCCGCCGGACCATCGTCATCAGGGGCCAGTACGCGGCCGAGAGCGGGTCCGACACGCAACGCGCGGAAGTAGCCGCCCGAAACGATCAATCCCCGACCGCCCTCGCTTTGACCGTCGTAACTGAGGTTGGCTTCGAAGTCCCGGTGGGCGGCGATCTGTTCGAGGCCGGTGTTGTCGATGTTCTCGATGTCGCGAAAGAGCGGGAAGCTGAAGACGTACTCGCGACCTCCGGCCTGGCCCGTAGAAGTTCCCCCGGGCCGAGGGCCTGGCGAGCTGAAGAGCACCAGTTCCTCTGGCGCAGGAACCGAGAGGCGCCGCAACATCATGAGCTCGAAGACGGAAAAGATGGCCGTGTTGATGCCAATCCCGACCGCGAGCGAAACAATCGCTGCCACCGTGACGACCGGTCGCCTGGCGAGTGACCGTGCCGCGTAGCGGACGTCCAGCCAAATGTGTTCCAGCAGAGCCAACAGTCTTCGGCCACTCATCGACGCTACCCTCAATCCGCCAATGCAAGAGCGCGTTCCCACGGCCCACGAAGTGTGCCAGTGCGGGACGCGTCGAACCCTTAGGCAGAAGCCATCGAGCGTCACACGCCAACGCTGCATGCGTCCGAAACTGGGATGGCCTCCGGTCGAACGCGAACAGAGCCTCTGGTCCGAAGTCCGGGTCCGTCGTGAGGTCGGCGTCGTTATGACGTCAGTCTGAGTTGGAGCGCGGCCATCGTGATCTTCCTGGCCGAATCATCGTGTCCTTCGTGGCCAAGACCTTCGTGGCTACAGACGATGAATAGCGGTGACCACACCGACGAGAAAATCGAGGCGAACCTTGTCGCCGATCTGGAGCCCCGGCGCGAGCGCTTCAGGGCCAATCCGCGCGACCCGTGGCTGACCATCGGGCTCGTCGGCGAACGTGTAGTGCACGTCGTATGACAGCTGACCATGAATGCTGATCGGCTGCATGCGCCGCAACACAGCGTCTCTCGATCCGTTCAACATAGTCCTGCCTACTGACGAACGAGCTTCACGCCCGTCACCTCGATGCGTGTCACCGGCGCTTCACCGTTGAGCGGAGCGCCTTCGATCTTCTCCAGCACGTCGAGGCCGCCGACCACTCGACCGAAAACGGTGTACTGATTGTCGAGTGCAGGCGAGCGGCCGAGCACGATGAAAAACGAGCTCGAGGCGCTGGCAGGATCGTCGAGCCGGGCCATCGAGACGATCCCGCGCTCGTGCGGAGTCGGATTGAACTCGGGCTGCAGATTGCGCACGAACCCCTGCTGGCGTTCGTTGAGCGGCTCCCGCCGTGTCGGCAGGTGCCCGGTCTGCGCCACGAATCCCTTGACCACGCGGTGAACTGACGTCCCGTCGTACACGCCTGACGAGGCGAGCCGGAGGAACTGACGGACGTGATTGGGCGCCCGATCGGGGAACAACTCGAGCGTGATATCGCCCATCGACGTCGATATCACTGCCCGGTACGAGCTGAGCTCCTGGACGCTTTCGGACACGAACGGCTCCGGCGCTGGCGCCGGCGTGTCCCGGATCGTCACCCGCCGGATCTCGATGCGCGTCGCCGGCACCGCATTGGTTGCTGGCATCGTCGAGATCTTCTGGGCGACGTTGATGCCGTCTGCCACGCGCGCAAAGACGGTGTACTGGCCGTCGAGAGCGGCCTGATCTGTCACGACAATGAAAAACTGGTTGCCGGCGCTGTCGCGATTACCGGGGACCTGTACGGCTGACACCGCTCCGCGCGTGTGCTTCTCCGCGTTTGGCTCGAAGCGGAGCCGGCCCAGGCCTCCAGTACCGTACTTGGCCGCCTGCGCGGGATCCTTCGACAGCGGATCTCCGCCCTGGATGATGCCCATCGCGATCAGGCGATGGAACACCGTGCCGTCGTAGGCGCCGGCACGAGCCTGCGTGATGAAGTACGCGACATGGTTGGGAGCCGCGTCGGCCAGGAGATCGAGAACGATGGTCCCGTCACTCGTCTCGAGGACAGCCTGCTTCCCGCGAATCTCGTCCGGCGTCATCGTCGACGTGAAGAACGGATCGCGTGGCGGCGCTGGCACCGCCGGCCGCTGCGGACGCGTCGCCTGCGCGCTCAACGCGACGAGGAGGAGCAGCAACGGCAGCATCCTGTGAATTATCTCATGCTATATTCGCTGCACGTTGCGCGTTACAACACGAACAACACCGCGGTCGCTGCAATACGAAGAGTTCTACGGGTTCGCGCAATCGCCATTCACGCTCGCTCCCGACCCGCGTTTCCTGTATCCCAGCCCGTCACACGAAGAGGCCATCCGGCTGTTGCTGCAGACCATCCGGCGGCGCGAAGGCGTGGCCGTCCTGAGCGGCGATATCGGCACCGGCAAGACGACGGTGTGCCGAACGGTGCTCGAACGGCTCGACATGACGCTGTTCACGTCGCTGGTCCTGAACCCGTTCCTGTCGGGCGACGAGCTGCTCCGTGAAATCCTGCTCGATTTCGGCGTCGTCTCGCGCGAGGCGGTTCGCAGTGGACGCGTCATGGGCGCCAGCAGGCACGATCTGATCGCCGCGCTGCACGAGTTCCTGACCACGCTGGTCCCGATCGGGGCAAGCGGCGTCCTCATCATCGACGAGGCACAGCACCTCTCACCGCAGGTGCTGGAAGAGATTCGCATCCTCTCGAACCTGGAGACGAACCACACCAAGCTGCTGCAGATCGTCCTGGTCGGCCAGCTCAATCTGCTCGACGTGCTGAAGCACCCCGATCAGCGTCAGCTCGATCAGCGTGTGGCGCTGCGTGCGGTTCTGGCGCCGCTGGGGCGCCTCGAGCTCGAGGCCTACGTGATGCATCGCATGTCGGTCGCGGGAGAGATGTCGCAGGTCGCCTTCGACGACGCGGCCCTCGACCTCCTGCACAAGGCGAGCAGCGGTGTGCCGCGGCTGATCAACCTGATCTGCGATCGCGCGCTGATGGCCGGTGCGCAGGCGGACACCCGCGTGATCACGGGCGCGATGGTCAACACCGCCGTCATCAGCCTCGGTTTGCAGCCACCACGCCGGCCATCGAGGTTCTCGTGGCCCGCGCTGCCAGACTTGCTATCCCGTTTACGCTGGCGTCGGCCAGTCTGATCACACGACTACGGCAGCGGCTGTCGATCCGCGTCCCGAACGATCTTCGCAAGATCCAGCAAACGCGAACTGACCTTGATGCGCGACCGTTCCATCGAGTCGATGTTGATCGCAAATCGCAGCCGGCCGCCCTCCTCGTACAGCTCGATGACCGCGCCGTAGCTGGCCGACCGCTCGACGT
Source organism: Vicinamibacteria bacterium (assembly GCA_025924295.1). Taxonomy (GTDB): domain Bacteria; phylum Acidobacteriota; class Vicinamibacteria; order Vicinamibacterales; family UBA2999; genus Gp6-AA40. Next base: position 6,857 of record JAICEG010000002.1, on the reverse strand, counting down.
CGCTCACGGTGAGCATCGGCGCATGGTTCGCTGCCGCGAGGATCGTCCGTAGCCGCTGCGGGTCGCGCTCTGTCAGGAACAAGACCTGACAATCGCGCACGGCGTCAACGGCCGCAATCCGGTGTACGGACACTCGGCGGCCGTTGACCGACTGGCCCCTCATCGTCTGCGCCATCACATCCCCGATCGTCTCCTCCGCCGGCAGGCAGAGCTTGATCGGCGCTGCCGCGTCAACGTCGCGCCACTCTGTGAACTTGATGAAGTTCATCACGAACGCCGACTTCAACGCTGATGCAGGTACCGGCTGCGCACGGCCGACCACGGATATGCCGGCGGCGAGACACATCGCAAGGCCCGCGCACCACACGCGGCCGACGGTGTGTTGTGCCGCGAATGGTGTCATCAACGACCCTGGAGATCCCAGCGGACGCCGATGCGCATCGCTCGTCCGATCTGAGGGATGACGTCGGGCACGTGCTCATCCGACCCCGGGTCGGCGTAGCGCTGGTCGAACAGGTTCGCGATCGAGCCGGTCAGTGACAACCGCCTGGCGATCGGCCAGTGCGTCGTCACGTTCACCACTGATGCGGCGTCCACCGTATCTCTCGCGAGGGTATGGCGCTCGCCCATCATCTGCCATTCAGCTGACGCGAACGCACGGCGACCGATCGGAACGCCGAGTCGCGCCTTCACCATGTGGCGAGGCGAATTGGTCAGCAGCGTTTCTGCCTGGGTGGCCTCCTGCAGGACGTAGCTCGTCAACACCTGCAGGCCGTCCTTGGTCCGCATTTCCGCCTCGAGCTCGAGACCGTTCGCGTCGATTGCGCCGTCGTTGACGAACCCCCACTGGCCCTGAATGGTTTCGGATTCGGATTCGAGCGATTGGAAGGTAATCAGTTGTGAAACGGCGTAACGATAGGTCGAGGCGGATGTTCGCAGCCATTCACCGAGGTATTGCTCCCAGACGACTTCGTGCGTGCGGATGAACTCGGGCTGGAGATCCGGTGGGGTCGTACCGTAGTAGTAGAGCTCGTAGGAGTTGGGCGCGCGAAACGCCTCGCCATAAAGATACTTGAGCGAGCTACCCGACCACGGCGAGACAATCACGGCTCCGCGCGGCGTCGCGCGACCGAATTGCTCATAACGATCGTAGCGAATGCCGCCGTTCAGCAGGAGCCACGGAAAGAGGCGGATTTCGTCCTGCACGTAGATCCCACTGTGACGCGACGAATGAAACAGGTCCGCCCCCTCGATGCTCGGGTCGCTGTAGGAGTACGACATGTTCTGGCGAAGGTTCTTGTAGAAGATCCCACCACCGGTGATCGTCTGACGCCCGGGTAACGCGCGCGAGAGACGGACGCCGGCGTTCCAGCGAATACCTTGGGCCGCATCCGAGTTGATCAACACGGGAAAACCCGGGTCGTCGGATGGGTACGGGTAGATGCCGTCGTAGTCGTACCAATCGTAGGCACCGTCGAGCGCCAGCCGTGTGCCGGCGAGCGTGCGCGTGTACTCCCCCATCAGGACCGCGCGCTGATCGGTCGTCTGCTCGGGTATCTCCTGTTCGTTGAAGATCGTGCCGTACGACGCCGTCGGTACGTACTTCTTGCGGCTGCCGGACGCTGCGGTGAAAGCAAAGTTGCCGGCCGTGAGACGCGCGTACACGCTGCCGACGTGTTCGCGGTCGAGACCATCGGCGATGCCGTTGTTGGTGGCGGGAGTATCGAATGCCGGGAAGTGGATATGCTGCTCACCCTCGCTTCGCTGCAGTGAGCCCGACACCGCGAGGTCCACGCCATCGGCGAACTGCCTGCCGCCGGAGACTCGCGCCACCGTCGTCCCGTGTGTTCCCGCCTCGACGCCGGCCGACAGGCCATTCATCGAGCCGCCACTGCGCGTAGTCACGTTGACGACCGCAAAGAACGCGCTCGTCCCGTACAGCGATGACGCGGGTCCGCGAATGACTTCCACGCGCTCGATCATCGCCATGTCGAGGCCGAGCTCCGCGCCGATGGGGGCCTGGTCGTACACGCTGTCGTTGACGCGGTGGCCGTTGAGAAGCAGCAGGACCCGCGTGTTGTAGTCGCCCGGCCGCGCAAATCCCCGGGCACCGATGTAGCTGTAGTTCCGGTCGTTCGAGATGTAGAACCCCCGCACCGAACGCAGGACGTCTGCGAGCGTCCGGTACCCGTAGCGCTCGATCTCGTCGCCGGTGACGATCGACACCGACGAAGGCGCTTCCGTCACGGGCTGGAGCCGCTCCGAGGCGCCAAAGACCCGCTCCACCTCGATGCGCATCAGGTCTTCGATGTCCACACGGGTGACATCCGGAGGTCCCTGTGCGGCCGCAACGGTGGCCTGCAGCGACAGCAACGCGACGACGAACAGCCATCTCATGACGGTTCTCCGACCAGACCGATCGGCGGAAATTTGCAGAGGTGTGAACGTAGAAAGCCTTCGCCACTACTGGGGCAAAGGAACTGCCACGCTGCCGCGGCCGATTGGGACGGATTAATGCCGCTTGGACTTGAGGTGCTGCTTGAGCGCCTTGCCCATGATCTTGCTGCGCCGCTTGGCCTCGAGCTGGGCGCGCTGATCTTGCTGCTGCGCGAGATGCCCGAGTTCGTCATTCAGTTTCAGGTAGCTTTCGAGTCGAGCTGCGGGCATCGAGCCCCCGGCAACGGCAGCTTTCACCGCACAATCGGGCTCATCCCGGTGCCGGCAATCACTGAATCGGCACGCGCCGGCCAGAGCTTCGATATCGTCGAATGTTTCGCTGACGGCATCACCGACATCCCATAACTGCAGCTCACGCATCCCCGGAGTATCGATGACGAACCCGCCGTTCGGCAGGAACACGAGCTCGCGATGCGTTGTCGTGTGGCGTCCCTTCGAATCCCAGGCACGGATGTCCCGCGTGCGCTGAACGTCGCGGCCCACCAGGCGATTGATGATCGTGCTCTTCCCGACGCCCGACGATCCGAGCAGCGCACCGGTCTTGCCGGGCGGCAGATACACGGCGACCTGTTCGATGCCCTGGTTCAGTTTCGGGCTGATGACATGCACGGGCGCGTCACCGGCAAGCGCTGTCACCTCGGCGAGACGCGCTGCCACTTCGTCCGAGACGTCCGGCTTCGTCAGCAGCACGACCGGGGCAGCGCCACTCTCCCGCGCAAGGAGCAGATAGCGCTCCAGACGGCGCAGACTGAAGTCGTGGTCGAGCGCCATCACGACGAAGACGACGTCGACGTTGGCCGCAACCACCTGCTCGTCGGTGACCTGCCCGGCCATGCGGCGGGAGAACCAGCTGCGGCGCGGCAGTACCGCAACGATCGCTCCCCGCGCGTCATCAGGTCGCTTTCTGACGACGACCCAATCGCCAACCGCAGGCAGATCGCCACGGCTCGTCGCGCGATGTGAGAGCCGGCCGGATCGAACGGCTTCGATCTCGCCTTCAGCGCACCAGACCCTGCAGATGTAGTTGAACTCGATGAGGACACGTCCGGGCTGCATGTCGCGTTTGTCGGCCCACTCCTGAAATGCGCGTGCGAGGCCGTCGTCCCACCCGAGCGATTCGAGCGTCATGGCGACTTTCGGTCCGCGCTCTTTCGCATCCATCCGGCGGCAACGTCGAGGACGTCGTCGAGAACAATCTCGCGGCGGCGTCCCGAAACCGCCAGCGAGTGATCACCCCCCTGGACGACATGCAGCTCCACCGGCGCCGTCATCGAATCGAGCGCCGGCTTCAGTTCGAGCGGCGTCCCGAACGCATCGCGCTCTCCCTGCACGATGAGCACGGGCGCGGCGATGGACGGCAGATGCGAGACGCGCAGCTGGTCGGGCTTTCCGGGTGGATGAAGCGGGTATCCGAACACCACGATGCCGCTGAGGCCCTCGAGGCGCGCGGCACCCAGATGAGTCGCCATCCGGCCGCCCATCGACTTGCCGCCGATGAACAATCGACGCGCGCCACTCCACGTCCGCGCGACGCCGATGACCTCCGAGAACGCCTGCTCGAGCACGGGCGCGCGATCGGGAACCTTCTTGCGCGCCCGCATGTACGGGAAGTCGAAGGTCACGACATCGATGCCGCGGGTGGCGAAGCCTTTCGCCACGCTGGTCATGAATGGGTGCTGCTGGCCCGCACCGGCACCGTGCGCGAGCACCAGCAGTGCTGCCGGACTGCCCTCTGCCACGTAGCCGATCGCACCGACATCCGCAAGTCCCATTGCACCGACAAGCGTAAGCGAGATCGCACCGACACACGTCAGTGAGATCGCACGGCCATCACTCCTTGTAGGCCTGGTGCAGTTGGACCGGCTCGGCCTTCGAGCGAACTCGAAGGTTGATCATCTCGACGAACACCGAGAAGGCCATCGCAAAGTAGATGTAGCCCTTCGGGATGTGCTGGTCGAAGCCCTCGGCCATGAGCGACACGCCGATGAGCAGCAGGAAGCTCAACGCCAGGATCTTCACGGTGGGGTGGCGGTCGACGAACTCGCTGATCGTGCCGGCCGAGACGAGCATCACGCCGACCGCGATAATCACCGCCAGGATCATGACGGCGACATCGTCGGCCATACCGACCGCCGTGATGACCGAGTCGAGCGAGAACACGATGTCGAGCAGCAGGATCTGGACGATGACCGCGGCAAACGACGCGACGACTTTCGCGGAGCCGTGGCCTTCGACGCCTTCGAGCTTTTCGTGAATCTCCAGCGTGCTCTTTCCGAGCAGGAACAGCCCTCCGACGATCAGGATGATGTCGCGCCCCGAGATCTCCTGGCCGAGGACGGCGAAGAGCGGCGCGGTCAACCCCATGACCCATGTGATCGACAACAACAGCAGGATACGGATGATCATCGCGAGCGACAGGCCCACCCTTCGCGCTCGGGCGCGATCGGCCGGCGGCAGCTTTCCTGCCAGGATCGAGATGAAGATGATGTTGTCGATGCCGAGGACGATCTCGAGCACCGTCAGCGTCGCCAGGGCAATCCAGCCTTCTGCGCTGGACGTCCAGGCCAGTCCTTCAGTGAGCCAGCCGCTCATTGGTCAGCCTTCTACGCGTCTGCTTTGGACGTGTCGAGCGCGAGCTCGGGTAGTTCGGTGAGCCCTGCCCAGGTTTCCGGGTCCTGCCACATCAGTGTTGACAGATACAGGGCGACGTCCTCGGCAGGATAGGACGCGGCAAGCCCCTTGGCTGCTTCATGCAGTCGATCGGTCGAGGGCGGCTGCATTTCCTCGTCGGCGATCAGCCCCTCTTCGTGCTTGATGCCGAGGCCGTCGAGAAAGGCGCCCATCATCGGCCGCTGATGGTGCAAGTGGTAGGCAACGAGCAGCCGTGCCGCAACCATCTCTGACACGGCACCCAGGTTGATCAGGTGACGCGACTTCTTCTCTCTCGGAAGAGTCTGGACGCTTCGGACCCTGAACTTGATTCGCTGCGCAATGAGCGCAATCGCCTCGGCCTGCTCGGCAACGGCGTTCTCGTCCTGCCAGAAGGCGTCAGCGGCGAGCACCTTGCGCTCGGACGGCAGCCTCTTCCACAGCTGCGAAGGTCTTGGGATCTCTGGCACGTCGGGCATGGTCGACTCGAAACATGGCTGCCAGCTGCTCGAGCCGGCTGGACACGCGAAGCAGCAGAGTAACATAGCGCGCATGCCAAAGCTGACCGTGGAAGGGTTTCCGACTGTTGATGTGGAGAACGGCAAGCGCCTCGTGCTTGCGATCGAACAGGATGCAGGCGTCGACGTCCTGCACGCATGTGGAGGGAATGCGCGCTGCACGACCTGCCGCGTCGAGTTCGTGAGCGGCGAGCCGTCGCGCATGACACGCGCGGAGAAAACGAGACTCGAAGAGAAGGGACTGACCGGTGTGCGGCTGTCGTGTCAGGTCGAGTGCGACCACGACATGACCGTGCGCGCCATCAGCCGGTTGACGGGCAGCGGGCGGCCGGACCCGGGCAAGACCCCGGAACCCACGATCCAGCCACCACCCGAATGGATTTGAGAGATCCTTAGTCGATCGAGATCTTCCGGAGCAGGTTGAAATCCGAGAGCATCTTGCCCGCGCCGAGCACCACGGCCGACAGCGGATCCTCGGCGACCTGCACCGGGAGACCAGTCTCCTGACGCAGACGCTCATCGAGATTCTGCAGCAGCGCGCCGCCGCCGCTCAGCACGATGCCGCGGTCGCAGACGTCGGCCGACAACTCTGGTGGAATGCGCTCGAGCGCGTCGCGCACGGCCTGCATCATCAGGCGGACCGGTTCGGCGAGCGCCTCCCGGATCTGATGATCGTTCAGCGTCACAGTGCACGGCTTGCCCTCGAGGACATGCCGGCCCTTGACTTCCATGTGCTTGCGCTCCATCAGTGGAGCCGCCGATCCCAGTTCGATCTTGATCCGCTCGGCCGTTCGCTCGCCGATCAGCAGGTCATGTTCCTTCTTGACGTACTGCGTGATCGCCTCGTCCATGGCATTGCCGGCCACGCGCACCGACTTGCTGTAGACGATGCCCGCGAGCGAAATGACGGCGATGTCAGTCGTGCCGCCACCGATGTCGACGATCATGTTGCCGGAGGCTTCGGTGATCGGCAGCCCGGCGCCAATCGCGGCGGCCATCGCCTCTTCGATGAGGTGCACCTCGCTCGCCTTCGCGCGATACGCGCTGTCCTTGACCGCGCGACGCTCGACCTGCGTGATCTCGGACGGCACCCCGATGACCACCCGCGGACGAACGAAGCTCTTTCGGCGATGCGCCTTCTTGATGAAGTGACCGAGCATCTTCTCCGCCGCCTCGAAGTCGGCGATGACGCCGTCCTTCATCGGGCGGATGGCGGTGATGTTCCCCGGGGTG
>JAICEG010000001.1 GCA_025924295.1 Vicinamibacteria bacterium | reverse complement strand
GTCAGTCCGAGCGCGTCGTGAATCTCGCGATCGCGAAGTAGAGCGGCGTAGTGCTCGAGCGTCGGACCGGTTGACTGTTCCGACACAATCGAGCCCATACCCACGCTTTGTCGCATCACCTCGAACATGCCGAGGCCGAAGAATCCGGCGACCACCAGCATCGCCGGCATCAGCATCGCGGCGACTCGCCATCGCGTCACGGTCATGGCTGTCTCATGACCGGCTGCTGGCGTGAATGTCGGCGTCGAGCGGAAAGACAGAGGCAATCGGGATCTCGCTGTCGGGATCGCGCCCGACCATTCTTTCGAGCTGACGCCGGTCGACGAAGAAGAGTCCACATTTCGAGTCGCGCATCCGTATGCGGTAGTAAGTCTGAATGGCGAGAAGCTTCTCGGGCCAGAGCGCCCGATTCTGGCATGTGTCTCGATAAAATGACGAGGGGCGCGGCAACGAGGCTTGCACGGCGTCCAGGGATGAGCTGATGTAGCCGCCGTTCTTGCGGTATGGACCATGAACGAAGGACCTGGGACGGACCAAGGCCCAAGCACGAAGAACCAGGGACTGACAGCTGTACGGAAAGCGGGCGTTAGGCCGGCGCTTCGACCGCCGAGTGCACAGCCCGCCGCGCGCGGACCGATTCGACGATGTGGAACGCGATCGGCGTGACGATCAGCGTGAGGAACAGCGCGAGCGTCTGACCGCCGATCACGACGACGGCAATCGCCCGGCGCTCTTCGGCTCCGGGACCGGACCCGACCACCAGCGGAAGCATCCCGCCGACCAGGGCGAGCGTCGTCATCAGGATCGGGCGCAGCCGGTCGCGGCTCGCCTGGAGCACCGCGGTGCTCAGTTCCACCCCCTGAGCCCGAAGGTTGCGGGCGTGGTCCACCTGCAGAATCGCGTTCTTGGCGACCACGCCGAACAGGACCAGCATACCGAGGGCCGAGTAGAGGTTCAGGGTGTTCCCCGATGCCCACAGCGAGAACAGTGCAAAGGGCAGCGACAGCGGCAGTGACAGCAGGATGACCAGGGGGTGCGCGATGCTCTCGTACTGCGCGGCCAGCACGATGTACATGAACACAATCGAGAGCAGGAACGCCCAGCCGAACTCGACGAAGGTTCTTTCCAGCTCGCGTCCGCGTCCGACGACAGACACCGAATAGGCCGGCGGCATGCCCAGTTCGGCGGCCGCCGCACGTGCCGCCTCGATGCGGTCGGCGAGCCCGTACCCCGGGGCGATGCCGGCGCGCATCGACACCTGGCGCTGGCGATCGATCCGGTCCACGCGAGACGGCCCGGTCGCGTTGACGATCGAGACCAGGCTGTCGAGTCGTACCAGTTCACCGTTCGAGCGCGGCACGTAGAGCCGCTGGATCACTGCGGGATCGTCGCGGAACTTCTCGTCGAGACGCACCTGGACGTCATATTCCTCGTTCAGCTCGGGGTCCCGGTAGCTGCTGACCTCCTGGTTGCCGCCGACCATCACGCGCAGCGCCGCACCAATGTCCGCCGTGCTCACCCCGAGATCGGCTGCCCGTGCCCGATCGATGACGACCCGCAGTTCGGGCTTGTCGATTTTCAGCGTGATGTCGGCGTCGATCAGCCCGAGCTCCGGCGCACGGGCGCGCAACGCCTCGCCGAACTCCGACAGCTTCGCGAGCTCCGGTCCCCGGATCACGAAGTCGAACTCGGAGTTGCCGCCACCGCCGATGTTGAACGACTGGATGTTGCGCACGCTGGTGCGAAGGTCGGGATAGGTCCGCAGCACCTGGCGAACGCGCTGCATGATCTGGCGCTGGCTGTAGTTGTCGCGGAAGGCCGACATTGGATCGAGCCGGACGATGCCCGCGACCAGGCGCGTGAGCGAAAACGTGCGCTCCGCGTGTGGCGCGATGCGGACGTAGGCGTTCCCGCTGTTGACCTGCGCGAGGAATCCGCCGCCCGTTGTCGACAGGACGGTCTGGACACCAGGCACCTTGCGGACATCGCCGTCGATGGCGCGAAGGATGTCGTCCATGGCCGCCGTGCTCGTGCCCTCTGGCGCCGTCACCTGGAGCTGGAATTCGGCTTCGTCGATGTCAGTCGGAATGAACTCCTGGCGGACGAGGCGGTAGAACGGATAGGCCGAAGCGATGACCAGGATCGCCACGACGGCAACGACCCCCTTGTGCCCGAGCGACCAGGTGAGGGCGCCGGTGTAGAGCCGGTCGACGTGCCGGTAGAAGCCCATGCGCGAGGAGGCATGCCCGCCGCCCGTCACCGGCTGCCGCCGGAACATCCGCGCGCTCATCATGGGCGTCAGCGTGAACGACACCAGGAGCGACACCAGGATTGCCACGGCCGCTGTGAAGCCGAACTGGTAGAGGAACTTCCCCGAGATGCTCGACATGAACGACACGGGGATGAAGATGACCACCAGGCACAGTGTCGTCGCCAGCACAGGCAGCGCAATCTCGGCCGTTGCCTGCCTCGCGGCTTCGAACGACGACAGCTGCTTCTCCTCGACGAACCGGAAGATGTTCTCGAGCACCACGATCGCATCGTCGATGACGATGCCGACCATGAGGACGAGGGCGAGCATGGTCACGCTGTTGAGCGTGAAGTCGAGCGCGTCCATCATGCCGAACGTGGTGATGACGGACGCCGGGATCGCGACCGCCGCGATCACCGTCGACCGCCAGCTGCGCATGAAGGCGAACACGACCAGGCACGCGAGGATGCTGCCGAGAACGAGATGCTTGTCGATCTCGTGCAGCGCGGATTCGATGTAACGCGACTGATCGCGGATGATCTCGAGCCGGATGCCTGGCGGCAGCTCCGCTTCGGCGCGCGCCATGTTCGCCTTCACCGACTCGATCACCTCGATGGTGTTCGCGCCGATCTGGCCGCGCACTTCGAGCACCACTGTCGGAACGCCGTTCAATCGCGCCAGGCTGCGCTGCTCTTTCGTCCCGTCCTCGGCCCAGCCGATATCGCGCACTTTCAGCGGCACACCGTTGACGGTGCGGATCACCAGGTCGTTGAAGTCCTCGGGGTTGGTGATGCGGCCTGTTGTCCGGAGGATGCGCTCGGTCGCGCCGGACGTGACGTTACCGCCCGGTGCGTCCTGGTTCTGCCGCTCCAGTGCGTTCTGTACTTCGCTGATCGGCAGCTTGTGAGCGGCGAGCCGATCGGCGTCCACCCAGATGTTGATCGCGCGCTCGAGGCCGCCGAACATCGAGACCTCGCCGACGCCGGACGAACGCTCGATGCGCGGCCTGACGATCTTGTCGGCGATCTCTGTGAGCTCGCGCACCGACAGGTTGCCGGCGACCGCGATCGACAGCGCTTCGGCATCGTCGGCGTTGGACTTGGCCACGAAGGGCTCGAGCGTTTGATCGGGCAGCTGCCGCATCACCGGCCCGATGCGGTCGCGCACGTCCTGCGCCGCGACGTCGATGTTGCGGTCGAGGTCGAACACCGCGAACACGTTGGAGGTGCCTGACCCGGTGACCGACCGCAGTTCGGTGATCCCTTCGACGGTGTTCACCGCTTCTTCGATCGGCTGGCTGATGCGGACTTCCGTCTCCTCGACCGAGGCGTTCGGCAGCGAGGTCCGCACGGCAATCTGCGGCAGGTCGACGCGCGGGAACCGATCGATGCCGAGACGGAAGTAGCTGGCCGCGCCCGTCACGACGAGCGCCAGCACGATCATCGAGGCAAAGACCGGCCGGTCGATGCAAATGGCGGCGAGCCGCTTCATTCGCTGTCACCCGCCAGGACCGGGACGCCGTCCACGAGGTCGCCCGGGGCGCGGATGACGATGTCCCCGGCGGCAAGACCTTCGAGCACTTCCACGCGCTCGCCGTCGCGCCGGCCGGTGCGGATGCGCTGCTCACTGGCGTGCCCGTTCTCGACCGTCAGTACCTTCTGCACGCCTGCGAAGGTCACGATCGCGTCGAGTGGCACGACGAGCGCGCGATCGGATTCACTGATGACGATCTCGGCGGTGGCGAATTGTCCCGGGCGCAAGAGGTCGCCTTCGTTCGGGACCATCGCCTCCACCGGGAGCGTGCGGTTGGTCTCGTCGATGGCTGCACCGATGCGCTCCAGCCGGCCGGTGTGCCCGGTGCTGTCGCCTGAGACGCGGACGATCACGTTGAGGCCCGACTTCAGATCGGTGGTCTCGCGCTCGGGCACGGCCAGTTGCAGCCGCAGCGGACGCGTACGGACGATCGTGACGACGGGCTCACCCGAGGCGCGGTATTCACCGCTCGCGACCTGGCGCTCGCGGATCGCTCCATCGAGCGGCGACCGCAACACGGTGTCCTCCAGCTGCTGGCGGGCGATCTCGAGCTCGGACTGCCGCTGTGAAAGAACAGCCTCGCGAGTCCGGATCTCTTCGAGGGCGTCCTGGTACTGACCCTCTGCGACTTCCAGTGCGGCAATTGCGGCGTCGAGCGTCGCGCGGGCAGAGATGCCGCGATCCACGAACGTCTGCATCCGGTCGCGGGTGAGGCGAGCTTCCTGTGCGACCGCGCGCCGCTGGCGGACGAGCGCGGTCTTCTCCGGGTCGACTGTCGTCTCGCTGCCATCCGGTGTCAGGCCGAGGCGCACGCGCGCCTGGACCAGTGCCGCCTCGGCCTGCTGGACGCGCAGTTCATAGTCAGTCGGAATCAGCCGGGCCACGACCTGCCCCTGCGTGACGGGGCTCCCAAGGTCGACGCTGACCTCTGCAAGGCGTCCCGGTACCTTGAATCCAAGAGCGACCTGATCCTCGGCAGCCAGCGTCCCGGTCACGGTGATCGAGCGGACCAGCGCTGCCTGGGCGACCACGGCCGTGTTCACTTCACGGGGCGCGGCGCCGTTTCCTGCCTGGGCCTCGACGCGTTCCGGGCTCGAGCAGGCAGAGATGCTGAGGGTGGCCGAGATTATGAGTGCGAGCGTTCGATTCCTCACTGAACTGAATTGTGTCTTACGGGGCTGAGGCGCGGCAAGGTAGACCGGGATTCTGGTGCGATACTCGGGCGTTGCACGGTCGTCGCAGCCCGTGGCGCACGCGGCAGCGAATCGGAGGAGACATGCTGAAAGGGGCGGCGATCTTCGTCGCGGGAGTCGTCATCGGGACAGTGCTGGTACAGCCGGGCTCTGCGCAGGACGTTCGACCGCGCGGGGTGAATCACATCGGTATCAACGTCCGGAACTACGAGGAGGCTCTGGCGTTCTATACGAAGACGCTCGGTCTGCGCGAGGCCTACACGATGCGCAGGCCTGACGGCAGCCCGCTGCTCACCTACCTGCAGGCGAGCCGCGAGACGTTCGTGGAGTTGATTCCAGTGGGCCCGAACCAGCCAACCGGGATCACGCACTTCGGCCTCGAGGTCGGCGACATCGACGCTGCGGTGGCGCACCTGCGCCAGCAGGGGGTCACGGCGGCCGACCCGGGTCTCACGCCTGCGCGCGCACGTTTCACCCGCATCACAGATCGAGACAACGTGCAGATCGAGGTCATGGAGTTCACGGCGGAGTCAATGCAGCGCAAGGCAATGGAGGCGTGGAAGTAGTGGAGCGCGCGCCGCGTTACGGGCCGGCGCTCGTGTCGGTCAGCAGTGTCCGTAATTCGAGTTGCAGATCCGCCTCGACTGAAGCCCCTGCCGGCGTGCCGACCAGGTTGTGTTCTTCGTACGGATCCACCTGAAGGTCATAGAGCTCGTTCATTCCCCGCAGTTCGCGATAGGCGATGTACTTGTGCCGCTCGGTGCGAACGGCGGAGTAACCCATCTTGAAGATGCGTGGGTAGACGGTGTCGCTGAAGTACTCGATCAGGAACGAACGCCGCCATTCGGCTGGCGAGCCGGCGAAGATCGGGACTAGCGAGCGCCCCTGCATCCCGGGCAACGGTGCCAGGCCCGCGAGCTCCATCAGCGTTGGCGCGATGTCGAGGCTGAGTGCCATCTCGCGTGACACCGAACCGGGCTTGACCTTGGGCGGGAATCGAACCAGCAGTGGAATGCGGATCGTTTCCTCGTATGCCAGCCGGCGCTCTTCATTGAGGCCGTGCTCACCATAGAAGTAGCCGTGATCGCTGGTGAAGACGACGACCGTGTTATCGAGTTGGCCGCTACGCTCGAGCACGTCGAGGATGCGACCCAAACTGTCGTCCACGCCAAGCAGCATTTCGCCGCGGCTGCGCATCTCATCGTCGGTTGTGGCCGTCTCACGGCCGAGCGGCGGAAGCGACCCGATCTTTCTCAAGAGAGCAGGCTTGTCGACGGGCGGCTTGAACGCGTTGGCGCGTCGCGGCATCTGTCGTTGGCCGTAGCGGCCGCGATGGCGTTCGGCCGCTACGAATCCACCCGGCTGCCCGGGGACCGGAACCAGACTGCCGTCGTCACGCTGGACGATGTTTGGATGAATCGCTTTGTGCGCGAGATAAGCGAGGAACGGCTGTGAACCGGATCGCTGGATAAATGACTCGACGTAGTCGGTCAGCACATCGCTCACGTACCCGGTGGCGCGAAGTGCCTTGCCGTCGACGTTCAGATTGGGATCGAGCGCCTCACCCTGGCCGGGCATCGCGACCCAATGCGTGAATCCAGGGCGAGGGCTGGCGTCATTCCCCATGTGCCACTTGCCGAAGAAGCCAGTGGCATAACCGGCTTTCTGCAGCTCGCGCGGAAACGTCGGCAGGTCATGGCTGGGCCTGGCCGTGTTGTCGACGATCCCATTCGTGTGCGCGTATTGACCGGTGAGAAACGACGCGCGGCTCGGTGAGCAGAGTGGCGTCGTGGCGAACGCGTTCTCGAAGCGCATGCCCTCGCGTGCCAGTCGATCCATGTGCGGAGTCTCGAGCACCGGGTGGCCGGCGGCGCCCATCTCGTCCCACCGCATGTCGTCGACCAGGACGAACACGATGTTGGGTGGGCGCGCTGGAACCGGTGCGTCTGATGATGGGGCGGGACTACACGCCGTCACGCAGGCGGCAACGATCGCGGCGCCCACAAGCCGCGACCACCCGATCACGCCGGTAACCGTCATCACGGGCCGGAGTATATCGCCACGGATTCAGCTACGATACGGGCCAGAAGTAGGTGATGCCTACGCCACCGTCGCCCGTCTCGCGTCGCACATTCGTCCGCACGTCGGCCGCCCTGGCGGCCGCCGCAGTCGGAGCGCCGTCGATCGTGCGCGCGCAACGTCCGCTCATGCTGCGGTTCCGGACGATCCCCGATCCCGATGGCTGGCATCCGGCGCTGCGCCTCAAGGGCGATTGGCTCGTTGTCGAACTGTCGGACGGTGTGCTGTCGGGTTACGGCGAGGCGTCGCACAGCAACGACGACGAGCGCTGCAAGCAGGCGGTGACGGAACTGTTCGCGCGTCACTATGCGGACTTCACGCCCTCGATCGAGAACCTCGCTCGCAAGGAACGGGAGATCGCGTCGATCGATGCGGACCTGGTCACGGCCACGGCGTTCTCGGCGCTCAACCAGGCGTTCTACGATCTGCTGGCCAGGCGCGAGCAGGTTCCCGTGTGGCGACTGTTCAGGGACAAGGCGCCATTCGCCGGGGTGAAGCTCTACACCACGATCAATCGCACGCTGCAGACGCGCAGCGCCGAGGAGTACTCGACGATCGTCGGCGAGGTCCGCGCGCAGGGCTTTTCGATCTTCAAGTGCGCACCGTTCGAGGCGGTGAACAGTCCCGACAACGCCGTCGCAAAGAGCGCTCCGGGGTTAGCGACGCTCAACCGGCTGCGCGAGGAGTTTCCGGACCTCGGGATCCGCGTTGATTTCCACGAGCGCTACGCCCGTCCCGAGGACTTCTTCGCCATTCTCCCGGAGCTCGAGCGCGTGCGGCTGGATTGGATCGAGGAACCCTTCGCCATGGGGGCCGCCTACGCGGAGCTGAAGCGCCGCACGCGACTGCGCGTCTCGGCGGGGGAGATCTTCTGGGGCGACAGCCGGTTTGCGGAGATCAGGCGAAACAAGTGGGCTGACGTGATCATGCCCGACGTGAAACACGTCGGCGGGTTCGGACCACTGCTCGGCGTGATGAAAGCGAGCGCAGGTGCGATCGAGGTCTCGCCGCACAACCCGGCGGGACCGATATCGACGGCTGCAAGCCTGCACGCGGCGGCCGTCTATCCCGATCTCGTGCGCACGCTCGAGTACACGTTCGACCGCAAGCGGACGCGGCAAGCCACGGGCGAGCGCGTGGAAGGTGGCGTGTTGCTGCTCAACGACAAGCCCGGCTGGGGCGTCGAGCCACCCGGGGCTTCGGTTATCGCCTGACCAGGCGCGTCCCGAGCAGCCGGTCGTGCAGCCCGCGGTCAGGCGTCAGAGCCGCTGATACGAGGCCAAGAACAGTCACGACGAGTGCGGCTGCGGCGAGCCAGGGAATCTGAAACACAACTCCCGCAACGAAAATCAGCGAAGGCAGCCACCCCACCACGGCTCGCCGAAACACCTGCCTCGGCGACGCTTCCGGGCCTTCACGAGTCGCTATTGCGACGCCCAGGAGCTCGAACATCAGCCCTCCACGAAAGAACGCTACGGTAAACATCGAGGCAATCGTCAAGATGAACAGAATTCCCGCTAGCGGTGCGAGCAGGGCGGAGAGATTGAAGGCGGCCCGTGCGACTGTCTCTTGCAGCGCGAGTATCAATGCCGCAATGGGCAGTGCACTCACACTCACCAGGGGAAGAAGCCGTCGCCGGCGCGTGAGTACCGCCGGACGCGTCAAGGTCTCCTTCAGCGCGACGGTCAACCTTTCCAGGTCTGGGAATGCGTCACGTTCGAGCTTGATCAGGAACTCATACGCATGCAGGGGAAGCGGTGTCGCGGCGGCCGCTGCAGCGCAGGTCGTAGCACTGGGGTTACCAGTCAGGGCCAGGAAGGCCGCCCGCGTGATGAGCGCCTTCGCGCCCGAGATCGGCGGCTTCGAAGGCTGAGCCCCCGGGATCGCGAAGTCCAGCAGCACCGCGCTCCCTCGCTGCGTGACCCAAATCCGATCCAGGCCGAACTGTACGTTCTCATGAGACTTCAGGATTTCCCGGGCCTCGACGGCGATGTCGTAGAGTAGAAATCTCACTTGTGACCAGTGCCGCGCGTGGCGAGCGAACTCCATGAATGGGATGCCAGCGGGGCCGTCATATGCGTCCCATCTCTCGAGGTGAGTGCGCCGTTCCGAAAGCCACCGCAGCCGTCCGGGACGCCCGATTCCGCGGCGATCGGCGGTGAGTCCTACGGTTCCGGGCGAATGCACATGGATCCACACGTTGCGGCGAAGGACGTCATCGAAGCCGAGGACGAGTTGACCTTCGTCGGTTGCGCCAAGCGCCTCGACGACGAGATACGGCCCAATTCGCTTTCCATGGCGGTCGGCCTTCGTGAGCCGTGGTGGAAGCAGCGGCGGAACGCGAGCAGGCGGTCCCGTCTGTTCGATCACGCGAGCGCCGGTCAGCATGTCGTGCAGGCCGGAAAAACCATTTGCTCGGCGGGCAGTGGCAAACACCAGGGCCAGGCCGATGATCTCGAAAACGACCATGGCCTCATCCGCGGCTCGAGCGGTAGCCAGCTCGTACCCCGCCTGGAGTGTGAACGGCACGAGGATGGTGGCTACGATCCAGACGAGCACCCGCAGCAACGCCAGGTGCAGTCCGATCGGTTGCTGATCGACTCGGGCCACACGAATCCCGAGCAACTGCTTTCCAAGGGAGGCTCCCCAGATGCCTTCGAGCAGGCCGTAGTAGAACAGGCTCCCACCGATTGCGCCAATCAGCAACGCACCGCTCTCACGGCTGAAGACATCTCCCCCCAAGGACTCGAACGCCTCTGGCGCAACGAGAAGGAACGGCACGGAAAGGAGTGCCTGATCGACCAGCGACGCCAGTATTCGCGAACGTCGGGTCGCGGGCGAGGACCGCTGCGAACCATACGGCAGCAGTGCACCGCGTAGATCGGTGTAGGACTGATAGCGGCGTGTCGGATTCTTGTCCAGGCACCGCAGGACGATCAGCGCGAGATCCGGCGACACACTCTCGACCAGAGCCGCAGGCGACTCAGGTTCCTGCCTGAGCACGCTTGCGATGAGTTGCGCAAGGGACTCCCCTGAAAACGGTGCCCGGCCGGTCAGCAGGAAATATAACGTTGCTCCCGTCGAGTAGATGTCAGACCTGACGTCGAGCGGCTCGCCGATGACCTGCTCCGGCGGTGCGAAGGCCGGGGTGCCGAGCATCGCTCCTTCCAACGTGAGCTGACTCTCGACACTTCGTGTTGAGATCGAGAGACCGAAGTCGCCGACCTTGACGGTGCCATCGGCGGCGACGAAGCAATTGGACGGCTTGACGTCGCGGTGCAGGATGCCTGCGCTGGCTGTCGCTTCCAGCCCATCTATCACTTGAAGAATCAGATCCACTGCCACGGCTGTCGGCAGCGGTCCCTGAGCGTCGACGCGATCCCGGAGATTTCCCCCGGCCGCCAACTCCATCGTGATGACCGGAGCGCCGTCGATTTCTTCGCTCCCGTACACATAGACGACGTGCTCGTGGTTGATCGACGCGGCGAGACGCCCCTCGCGCAGGAAACGCGCTCTATCCACGTCGCGAGCCAGCGATTGACGCAACAGTTTCAGCGCCACTCGTCGCCCGGTGTCGACATCCTCGGCTTCGTACACCTCACCCATGCCGCCGCGCCCGAGTGCACGAACGATGACGAAGTGGCCGAACCGCTGGTCGCTCGCCAGCGTGTAATCGTGGCGTGAGGCCGGTAACGGGGTGACATGAGCCGTACGCGTGAGCGCATCTGCGGCGGCACCCGGCGCGATGTGATCCCCTTCGTCGTGCGACATTGGCCAGCCGATAGTAGGAGACTGGGCGACCCTCTCGCCAGCGTTCTATTGTGGCCGCCGCACGCACCGCTTCCGGGCTGGGCTAACGACGATGTGCTTCCGGACGAAGGCGACGATTCGCCCAGCGTAGACGCAGGGCGACATTGGCCAGCACCAACAGCGCCATCACAGTGAAGAGCATTGCCTGACGCGAAGGCACCAGGAAGAACAGCGTGTAGAAGATAACGGTCTCCGTCCCGGCAACGATGCCGGGAGGCATCGTGGCAGACGTCGTCTCACCGTGTGTGATCGCCCCCTCGCCTCGCGCCTCGAGTAGCGCGGACAAGTACATCCACGACGCGGCGTTGACATAGAAAGACGCGAGCAGAAACATACCCGCGAGCGCGAGCTCGTAGTGACGTCCGACGACGACGAACGCGATTGGGATCGCGGCATACACGACGAAGTCGAGGACGATGTCCAGGTAGGCGCCGAACTGACTGATCCGCGCGTGCACGCGCGCATGGGTGCCGTCGAGGCCGTCGAGCAGCCGGTTGAGCAGCCACAAGCCGAGCGCGACTCGAAGGTCGCCGGCAAGCACGACGACCGCACACATGAGACCGACGGCGAACGCGACCCAGGTGATCGCCGCCGGAGGGAGCTGCGGGCCGAGCGCTCGTGCCACTGGCTCGAGCAGGCGCTCCTTGAGCGCCCGGAAGAACGGGTCGAACATCGGCCCCGAACTCTGCTGCACGCTGGTCGAGACGTCAAGAACGTAATGGGGTCCATTACGTTCTTGACATTCGTCTCTCGCGGCTCTAGAAACGGGGCCTTGTCATTTGGGAGACTGCCATGAACTCACGCCTTGCACTCTTAGTCGTCGCTATCGGGCTGGCTGGTTTGTCTCACGCCGAGGCGCAAAGTCATCAGTCGCGTGCCGTGCCGTCGACGGTTCCGACAGTTGCGCTCGATAAGGTCGCCCGTCACGGGTTCTTCTTTGCCGGCGGGAAGTACGTTGGTGAACTGGGGCAGAACAAGGAATCGACGATGGGAGGGGCGATGTATGTCGAGGTCATGGTGCCTCGACAGATCAGGTCGCCATACCCCGTTGTCTTCCTGCACGGCGCCGGACAGACCGGTGTGGACTGGCTTCTGACCCCGGACGGCCGCCCCGGCTGGGCCTATAACTTCCTCGACATGGGCTACGTCGTCTACCTGCAGGACTTCCCGGCGCGCGGCCGCTCGCAGTACGTGCCAGGCGTCGACGGGACCGCGGGGCAGCTGAACCTGAACATCCGCACCGCGGAGAACCTCGAGGAGACGTTCACCGCAATGGCCGCGCGCGGGAACTACCCGCAGGCCAAGAAGCACACGCAGTGGCCGGGGAGCGGCCGGATCGGTGACAAGGTCTTCGACCATTTCACGAAGACGCAGGTGCAGTTCCTCGCCGGCGGGCGGCAGGAGACGCTGACGCGCGATGCGAACATCGCGCTGCTCGACATGATCAACACACCGGTCATCCTGCTGACGCACTCACAGGGTGGCGCGTTCGGGTGGCTGGTTGCCGATGCGCGGCCGAACCTCGTGAAAGCGATCGTCACGCTCGAGCCCGCGGCGCCTCCAATCCGTGGTGTCGACAACGCGAAGGTGACCTATGCCGGCGGTGGTGGATTGAGCTGGGGCGTGGCCAACAGCCCGATCACCTACGAGCCCGCGATCACCGATGCGAAGGAGTTGCAGACGGTCCTCGAGGACAAGGCGCCGGCCCCCGACAAGGTGCCGTGCTACGTGCAGCAGGAACCGGCGCGAAAGCTGAAGAACCTGCAGAACATCCCCGTGCTCTTCATGGTCGGAGAGGGAAGCTATCACCGCATCTACGACCACTGTCTCGCGAAGTGGCTGAACCAGGCCGGCGTGAAGACCGAGTACGTGGAGATGGAGAAGGTCGGCCTGCCGGGCAACGGACACATGATGATGCTCGAGCGGAACAGCGCCGACATCGCGAAGTACATCGGCACCTGGCTGTCCACGAACGCGAAGCCCGGTTCAGGCGAAAACGCCTCGCGCGCGACACCGGGCAAAGCGATCCCGACGTTCTCGACCGAGAACATCGCGCGCAAGGGTTTCCTCTTCGCGGGAGGCAGTTACTGGGGTGAGCCAGGCCGTCAGGTGATGCGAGGCGCGATGTACACCGAGGTGTGGGTGCCGCGCCAGGTGCGATCGCCGTATCCGATCATCCTCTTCCACGCGAATGGACAGACTGGCGTGCAGTGGCAGCAGACACCGGACAATCGTCAAGGCTGGGCCTATCGTCTCGTGGAGCAGGGCTACGTCGTCTACATGGTGGACTACCCGGCGCGTGGACGGTCGGCGTACGTGCCGCTGCCTGGTCCCGATGGCAAGACGCCGATTGACGGCAACCTCAACATCCGTACGGCGCTCGAACTCGAGCGCATCTGGACCAACGCCCGCGAGCGCGGTGATTTCCCGCTCAAGATGAATCACACGCAGTGGCCGGGCGCGGGCAAGATCGGCGATCCGGTCTTCGACAACTTCATGCGGTCGCAGGTGCAGTTTGCCGGCGCCAGCACCGGCCTTGCGAAGGACGCGACGGTCGCGCTGCTCGACGCGATCGGCAACCCCGTGATCCTGTTCGCGCACTCGCAGGGCGGTGGGATCGCATTCGACGTGACCGAGACGCGTCCGCAGTTCGTCAAGGCGATGGTCAGTCTCGAACCGGGAGGTCCGCAGTTCGGCAACGTCGACACGGCCAAGGTGACGGCGGGACCGCGCAATCCCAACTCGTGGGGGTTGACGAACTCGAAATTCGAGTTCGATCCGCCGGCGAACGCGCCGGGTGACTTGAACGTCGCGCTCGAGCCGAAGGGTGAACGTCCCGACGAAGCGCCGTGCTGGATGCAGGTCGAGCCGGCGCGCAAGCTGGCGAAGTGGAAGAACATCAGGGTGTTCTCCGCGAGCGCGAACGGGACGTACCACCGCGTCTACGATCCCTGCATCCCGAAGTTCCTCAACCAGGCGGGTGTGAAGACCGACTTCGTGCGGTTCGAGGACGTCGGCATCAGAGGGAACAGTCACGTCATGATGCTCGAGAAGAACAGCGACGACATCATCAAGTACATTGCGGGCTGGCTTCAGAAGAATGTGAACTGACGTAGTGTCCGGCTTCAGCCGGACCAGGAGACCTTACATGCGTAAGCATCCAGTTACTGTCGCTCTCGTCCTCATCGCGGCGTTCGTGTTCGCGGGCTATCTGCATGCGCCGGTCGAAGGACAGGGCGGGCAGACCAGCGTTGCCGCCGTACCGAGCGAGAAGGGCGGACAGGACATCTTCGGCGCCTACGACGTCGCTCCCTGGCCGAAGCCGCTGTCAACGCTGCCCGGACACGAGACGTGGACGTGGGGAGCGGGTCAGTACGTCTTCGCCGAGAGCCCCAACCGCGTGTTCGTGCTCCAGCGCGGTGAACTGCCGGTCTTGAAGCGGCCGCAGCAGCCCGTGCGCTTGCCGCAGATCGGACCAAGCGTCGAGTTCCCGATGTTCCGCCTGCCGCTGCGCGACGCGACGAGCGCGAGCCCTCCCGGATCGTTGTTCGGTCCTGACGGCAAGACGCCCGGTGACGATCTCGATGTAGGCAAGCCGGGTGTCGACTACCGGTGGGAGCACATCATCACCGTGTGGGACGCACAGGGAAACATGATCGAGGACTGGTCGCAGTGGGACAAGATGTTCCGGCGTCCGCACGCGATCTATGTCAGCCCGTACGATGCACAGAAGAACGTCTGGATCGTGGACGACTACCGTCACGCGATCTTCAAGTTCAGCAACGACGGCAAGAAGCTGCTGCAGACCATCGGCGAGCCGAACGTGCCGGGCAACGACGAGAAACACTTCTATCGCCCGACGTTCATGGCCTGGCTGCCTGATGGCACGTTCTTCGTCGCTGACGGCTATCAGAACACGCGCGTCGTGAAGTTCGACAAGGACGGCAAGTACCTGATGACGTGGGGGCAGCGTGGCGAGTCGGGCAAGGAGAAGCGTCCCGGCTACTTCAACAACGTCCACGGCATTGCGGTCGATCCGCAGACGCGCCGCGTGTTCGTCAACGATCGCAACAACGGGCGCGTGCAGGTGTTCGACGAGAACGGGAAGTATCTCGACGAGTGGAGCTTCGGACAGCGGCCGATCTCCGACGTTCACATGTTCATCATCACGAGCGATCGCTTCTTGTGGGCAGCCGACCGCGGCACATCGAAGCTGGTGAAGTACAGCCTCGACGGCAAGTTCCAGTATTCCTGGGGCGTGTGGGGTGAGTTCCAGGGCGGCTTCTGGGGCGTGCACGGCATGAGCGTCGATCAGGAAGGCAACGTCTACACAGCGGCGGTCGACAGCGGCGGCGCGCAGAAGTTCACGCCCAGGAAGGGTGCGAACCCCGCGTTCCTGCTCGGCAAGCAGGTCAACCCGGGGTGGAAGTGATGTCGTCGTCTTCAGCGACTGTTGTGACGGGCGCGGCGGCTTCGGCAACGGGGCTGACACGGAACCAGCGCCGCGGGTTCATGGCCGCGTGGGGCGGTTGGGCGCTCGACGGGATGGACGCCTCGATCTACGCGCTGGTGCTGGTGCCGGCCCTGACCGAGTTGCTGCCCAACTCCGGCGTCGAAGTGAACCAGGGGAGCGTCGGCTACTACGGCAGCATCCTGCAGGCGATGTTCCTGCTCGGCTGGGGGCTCTCGATGGTGTGGGGACCGATCAGCGATCGAGTCGGACGCGTGCGGGCGCTGATGCTGACGATCCTGTGCTACTCGCTGTTCACCTTCTTGTGCGGTGTGGTGAACAACATCTGGCAACTGGCGGTCCTGCGCATCCTGGTCGGGATCGGCATCGGTGGCGAGCAGCCGGTCGGGGCGGCGTATCTGGCGGAAGAGTTGTCCGAGAGCCAGCGCAAGATCGGCGCCGGGTTGATGCACACCGGCTACTACTTCGGGTTCTTCTTTGCCTCCGTCGCGAACTATTTCATCGGCGCCAACTACGGGTGGCGATGGATGTTCATCTTCGGCGGCCTGCCGGCGTTGCTCATCGGGTTCATCCGCTACGGCGTACGGGAGTCGGCGAAATGGGAGGAGCGCTTCGGGAAGGACGAACACAAGCGTCCGAAGATGCGTGATGCGTTTGCCAAGATCTTCTCGCCGATGTATCTGCGACGCACGATGGTGATGTCGGGACTGTTCCTCGTGTCGATCATCGGACTGTGGGCGGGATCGATCTACGTGCCGACGGCGGTGACGCAGGTGGCGGTGAGAACCGGATCCGCGGCTGCCGACGCGGCACGACTCGCGTCCTATGGCGGGATGCTGCTCGCGATCGGCACGATCGTCGGCTGCGTCGTCGCCCCGTTCCTCGCCGAGCGCTACGGGCGCCGTCCGGCGATGGCGCTGTACTTCGCGATCATGGGTGTCAGCATCGTCGTGGCATTTGGATACGTCTTCTACCTGACGACGGCGGCGCTGACATGGTTCTATGTCTGCGTCTTCTTCCTTGGCTTCGGCGGAGCAAACTTCGCGCTCTACACACTGTGGCTCCCCGAGCTGTACTCGACGGACTGTCGCGCCAGCGCGATTGGTTACGTGAGCTCGGTCGGCCGGTTCGTTGGCGTGGCGATGGTCTTCATCCTCGCCACCGGGATTCGCTCGTACGGGAGTCTCGGTGTTCCCGTGGCGATAACCGCGGCAGCGTTCCTCGTCGGGCTGGTCCTGCTGCCGCTGGCAGAAGAGACGCGAGGCAAATCGCTACCAGCCTAGGACGCGCTCATGATCGGACGAAGATGCTGGCTCGGCGGCCGCCGGGCCAGCGGCTTCGTGACCGCCCCTCAATAGACCTGAATTCCGCCGTCCCAGCACCGGCTCGCGCCGAGCGCGCTGTTGTAGCTGGTGTAGTCGAGCGCGACCGCATGCCCACTGAGATGGGCGTCGAGCAGGACGTCGACCTGTCGGTCCGTCGGCGCGATCGGGGCGGCCGCGCACCGACTGCCTCCCCAGTAGTAAAAGGTCACGGCGCCGGTCGCGTCGCGCAGGTCGATCTTGCCGTCGTACTGTGAATAGCCGTCTCGAAGGGCAATGCGATCGGCGTTCCCGACCGCGCCGGTGAGCGCGAATGCGGTTGCCTGAAGTGCGCCCACGATGGCGATGAGCAGGATGGCCTTCTTGGTCATTGTCAGATTTCCTCCTTGCCCCTAACTACGAGAGGCGGGCGGGAAACCGGACATCAGAGATCGACCAGTGCCAGCAGATTTCGATCGAACTGGCTGCGTGCCTCCTTGTAGATCGGAGTGACTGCCGAGACGAACGCCTTGTGCTGCTCAGCGGTCAGCTCGACGATCTCGCCTCCGTTCTTCTTGATCGCGGCGGCTGCCTCTGCTTCTTCCTTGACGTGCAGGTCGCGCTGGAATGCGACCGCGTCGCGAACGGCAGCGCGCAGTTCCTCCTGTATCGCCTGCGGCCACCCGTCGAAGGACGGACGGTGCACGAAGATCGGGCGCGACAGGTAGAAGTGATTCGTCTCGGTATGAAAGCGATGGAAGTTGTGCACACCGTAAGTCACGGTGTTGGAGAACGGGTTCTCCTGTGCATCGAGCTTGCCGGCCTTGATGGCCGCGAGCGCCTCGGTGAGGTCCATCACTTTCGGGTTGGCTCCCAGCAACTCGAACGTCCGTGCCTGTATCTTGCTCGGCAGCACGCGAATGGCGAGGCCCTTCATGTCAGCCGGAGAGTGAATCGGCTTCACGCGATTCGAAACGTGACGGAACCCGTTCTCGAAGTAGCCGACGATGCGGAAGTCCATGTCGGCTTCGATCCGCGAGGTCATCGCGGCGCCGAGCTTGCCGTCCATCGCGGCGCGCGCCCTGGCCTGATCCGAGAACAGGAATGGGAGATCGGCGACACCCACGGCGGGGATGCGGTCGGTGAAGTAACTGCTCGATTGATAGCCGAGCGTCAGGACGCCACTCTCGACGAGCCAGATGATGTCGTCGGCGCGGTAGCCGAAGTCGAGGATGTTGTAGACGTACTTCACCTCGACCTGATCGCCGAACTTGGACTGGAGGCGGTCGCCCATGCGCTTGAGCGCGAGGCTGAAGCCGGTGGTCGCCGGTCCGTAGCCGCCCATCAGGATACGGATGGGCCGCTTGCTCGTACCACTGGTCGCCTGGCTCGCCGCGCCGAGCGCGGGGGGTCCCTCGAAGCCGGTGGTCATGGCCGCGGCTCCAATCAGCGCCGACTCTTTGAGAAACCGCCGTCGCTCAATCATGGGCGTAGTGTAGAGGAAACGGAGGCAGGTTGAGTATCCTATCGCCGTGTTCACCGAACCTGGACTGCGTGCAGGCCTCCTCGTTGCGCTCGCGAGCCTCGTGTTGACCGGCCCATCCGTCAACCTCACCGCAGCACCGCAGGGTTTGCAGACCAGCGGTGGCCAGACGAGCGTCGCCGCCCCGGGCGGGCTCGAAGTCCTGCAGCTGCGACCGAACTTCTTCATGATCGGCGGCGCCGGCAGCAACATCGGTGTCCAGATCGGAGAGGACGGCGTCGTGGTGGTCGACGCGGGGTCAGCGGCGTCGGCAGCCAACGTGCTGGCCGCGATTCAGAAGCTCTCGCCACGTCCGATTCGCTACATCATCGACACCAGCGCCGATCCGGATCACGTCGGTGGCAACGAGACGCTCTCCAAGGCGGGCCAGACGTTGTTCACCAACGCGGGATCGTTCGGCTTGCCAGGCAACTTCCTGGAAGGTGTCGCATCGATCCTGTCGGCGGAGAAAGTGCTGTCGAGGATGAGCGCACCCACGGGACTGGCGTCGCCATATCCGGCTGCGGCGTGGCCGACCGAGACGTTCGATCACGCCCGCAAGTACATGTTTCTCAACGGCGAGGGGATTGAGATCTTCCATCAGCCCGCTGCGCACACCGATGGCGACTCGATGGTGTTCTTCCGTCGCTCGGATGTGGTCGTGGCCGGTGACATTCTCGATACGACGCGCTTTCCGGTGATCGACGTCGCACGCGGCGGCTCGATCGAGGGCGAGATTGCGGCGCTCAACCGCCTGATCGATCTCGCCATTCCATCAGTGCCGATCGTCTCGCGCGAGGCTGGCACGGTCATCATCCCGGGGCATGGCCGGCTGTGCGATCAGCTCGACGTCGTGGAGTACCGCGACATGGTCAGCATCGTTCGCGATCGAGTCAGGGATCTCAGGGACGCGGGCATGACGCTCGACCAGGCAAAGGCGGCGTCGCCGGCGCGCGGCTACACACGGCGATACGGCGCGGAATCTGGTTCGACCAACAACTTCATCGAGGCGATCTACAACAGCCTCCCGCGAGCGAAGAAGTGAACGTCTACCGGCTGTCGACCGCCCTCCTGTTCACGATTCACTGCCTGACACCAATCGGTGCGGCAGCGCAAGCTCGCGGTGGCGGCGCGGCGCCGCCGTCGGCGCGGGCATCGGCGCCAATCGATCTCACCGGCTACTGGGTGGCAGTCATCAACGAAGACTGGCGCTATCGGATGGTGACGCCACCCAAGGGTGATTACCGCGGCGTGCCCATTACCAAGGCAGCGCTTCAGATCGTCAACTCCTGGGACCCGGGCGCGGACGAAGCGGCGGGTGAGCAGTGCAAGTCGTACGGCGCCGCTGCCGTCATGCGTCTTCCCGCGCGGCTCAACATCACGTGGCAGGACGACAGCACGCTGCGCGTCGACATCGATGCCGGCACGCAGACGCGGCTGTTCAGGTTTGCGCCCGGCGGGCCCGCTGGTGGCAAGCCGACGTGGCAGGGTGACTCCACGGCGCAGTGGGAGCGGGGTGGCGGCCGTGGTGGTGCACCGACGAGCGGATCGCTGACGGTGACGACCAGGAACATGCGCGCTGGTTATCTGCGGAAGAACGGCGTTCCCTACAGTGCCAACGCGAACCTGACCGAGTACTTCGATGTGTCGCCGTCGCCCGGTGGTCAGCTGCTCGTCGTGACCACCGTGGTCGACGATCCGCAGTACCTCACGCAGCCGTTCATCGTCAGCTCGCACTTCAAGAAGGAAGCGGACGGTTCCAAATGGGATCCCACGCCATGTTCGACCAGATGGTGACGTTGCGACGCGCCGCGCTCGTCGCGCTGCTGTGTGCTGCGTGGTCTACGAGCGCCTTCGCCCAGGTCGAGCTGACCGGGTCGTGGGCGGCACGCAACACCGAAGACATCTCGCGTGACTCGTATCCCGTCGACTACGTCGGTCTCCCGCTCAACGATGAAGGGCGAACGCGCGCACTCGCCTACAACGAATCGCAGTTGGCGATGATCGAGCGGCAGTGCGAGGGATGGCCGCAGTTCTACTTCGTCCAGGGACCCTTCGGGCTGCGCATCTGGAGCGAGACCGAGCCGGTCAAAGGCACCGCCATCTCGTTCACGATCGGCGCGTGGGAGGATCGCGCGCCGATGACGATCTGGATGGACGGCCGGCCGCACCCCTCGAAGTACGCCGAACACACACGCGGTGGTTTCACCACCGGCGCGTGGGAAGGCAATGTGCTCGTGGCCCGCACGACGCACATGAAAGCCGGCTTCCTGCGGAAGAATGGGCCGCCGACGAGCGATCAGGCGACGATGACCTCGCGCTTCTTCCGGCACGGCGACATCCTGACTGTGCTGACGGTGATCGAGGATCCGATCTACCTTGCCGAGCCGCACATCATCTCGAAGAGCTTCCAGCTCTCAACCGCACCGATCTCGCCGATCGGTCCTCCGTGCGTCTCGACGTTCGAGGGCCGTCCGCTCGGTGAGAGCACGCCGCACTTCCTGCCCGAGAAGAACCCGTTCGTCGACGAGCTCACGAAGATGTTCGGGCTGCCGCGCGACGTCGTGATCGGCCGAGCGGAGACGCTCTATCCCGAATATCGAAAGACGATCAGGGACAAGTACGTTGCGCCCGCGCCATGCACTCGCAACTGTGGGGCGCCGCCAATCCGCTAATTCAATGAAATCGAAAACACCGGCTTCACCCTCGATCGGGGTGATCGGTCTGGGGATCATGGGGTCGGCAATTGCCGGTCATGTGATCCGTGCGGGCCATCGCGTTGTGGGATACGACGTCCGGGCCGCGAGCCTGCGTCAGCTTCGGGCGGCCGGAGGATCACCCGCGAAGAGCAGCACCGACCTCGGTAATCTGTCTCGTATCGTCATCACCTCGCTGCCATCCGCAGATGCGCTGACCGAGACCGTGTCCGCTCTCGCGCAGACGGAACGTCCGCCACAGATCGTGGTTGAAACCAGCACGCTGTCGATCGAGGTGAAGGAGCGCGCCCGCAGGGCCCTGCGCGCGCGTGGCATTGAGCTGTTGGACTGTCCCATCAGCGGCACGGGTGCGCAGGCGCGCAACAAGGACATCGTCGTCTATGCCAGCGGCGCGCGTGCAGCCTATCGCCGGGTCGCGAGAGTGCTCGATGGCTTCACCCGCGCGCATTACTACGTTGGCCCATTTGGCGACGGCTCGAAAGTGAAGTTCGTCGCCAACCTGCTCGTCGCCATCCACAACGTGGCCGCGGCCGAAGCACTTGTCCTCGCGATGAAGGCGGGACTCGATCCGGCAAGGGTCCTGAAGCTGGTCAGTGAAGGAGCCGGCAGCTCACGCGTCCTCCAGTTGCGCGGTCCAATGATGGTGAAGGGGAGCTACCGGAAGGCGACGATGACGCTCGGCACCTGGCAGAAGGACATGGCGATCATCGCGGAGTTCGCGAAGAGTGTGGGCAGCGCTACGCCGCTGTTCTCGACGACCGCGCCAATCTACGCTGACGCAGTGAAGACGAGGCACGACGAAGACACGGCCGCGGTGTGTGCCGTGCTCGAGAAAATGTCTCGCTATCGACGGTGACGCTGGGGCTCAATTGTTGATGTGTGATCTGTGATTGGTGATTGGTTGTTGATTGGCGATCGTTGATTGGTGATTGGTAACGAACGCAATCAACCATCAAGAATCACTAATCACCAACCAATCGATAATCCAAGATCACCGATCATCAATGTTTCGCAAAGACAGTCGTCTGTCCGCTCTTGTCGAACGCCAGCACGTTGTACTGCTGCGCCGACATGCCCTGCACTTCCATGCCCGGTGATCCGATGGGCATCCCGGGTACGGCAAGGCCGATCACGCCGCGCGGACGTTCCTTCAGCAGTCGCTGAATGTCGGCGGCAGGCACGTGTCCTTCGATGACGTAGCCATCGACGATCCCGGTATGGCACGAGCGCGCCTGGCGCGGGACGCCGTTGGTGTTCTTCACCTCGTCCACGCTGTCCATGTCGGTGACCTTGGTCGTGAAGCCGTGCTGCTGGAGATGCTTGACCCAGAGCGAGCAGCAGCCGCAGGTTGGCGTCTTGTAGATTGCCACCGTTGCGGTCTTGCTCTGTGCCAGTGGCGACACACTTATCACTGTCAGCGCCAACACCCCAGCCAGCATCGCTCGCGTCATGTCTCCTCCGGTGATCCCATCTCGCGGGAGTCTTCATTCTGACACGCGGCCAGGGCCTGGCACCACACGGGTTGCCCTCCCAGCGGTTTTGGTCAACGCTATGGCAGTTCGATGCTCCAAGGCCAGCCGTTCTCGCTCGTCCGATCGGTCGCAATCGCGATCGCGATTCTGGTCCCCGTTTCCGTGGCCGCGCAGGGTGGGACACCGCCGCGCACGCCGGATGGCCAGCCCGACCTTCAGGGCGTCTGGACCGATACCAGCATCACGCCGCTCGAGCGGCCGAAAGCGTTGGCGGACCGCAAGGTCCTGACCGACGCGGAAGTCGCTCAGCTGAAACTGCGAGCCGAGCGGCTCTTCAACAATCCCGCGAGCGACTTCATTCCCGGTGACAACCTCTTCATGGCGTTGTGGGCCAATGCCGACGTGGTCGAGAATCCGAATGCGACAGGCAATGTGTTCAACATGGTGCCGCGGGAATTCGACAACCGCACTTCACTCATCACGGATCCTCCTGATGGGCGTCTGCCACCAGTCACGCCGGAGGGACGTCGTCGCCAACTCGAAGGACTCGCGTCGAACGTGACGACGCCGTGGCAGTTTGGTGGAGCGTCTACGGCCACGGCAGCCCCCGTTCGAGTGCTGAACGGTCCGGAGGATCTGAGCAACGTCCTTCGTTGCGTCAGCTGGGGCGTGCCCAAGATTGCCGGCAACATCAACTACACCGGCTATCACCAGATCGTGCAGGGACCTGGATACGTGGTGTTCCTGAGCGAGGTGAACCACGAGGCGCGCGTCATCCCGGTGGACGGGCGCCCGCATCTGCCATCGCCTCTGCGTCAATGGAACGGAGATTCACGTGGGCGCTGGGAAGGAAACACGCTCGTCGTCGAGACGACGAACTTCTCGGCGAAGAGTTTCTTCATGGGATCGGCCGACGGTCTGCATCTCGTCGAGCGCTTCACACGAACGAGTCCGACCACGCTCGACTACGAGCTCACATTCAATGACCCGGCGACGTGGACGAAGCCGTGGACGGCGCTCATTCGATTGAAGTCGACCGACGAGCGCCTGCAGGAGTTCGCGTGTCACGAAGGCAACCATCACGTCGTGCGCGGCATCCTTGGCGGCGCCAGGGCTGAAGAACGATGAACATTCTTGATTGCGCGCTCTTTGATCTTTGATTGGTTGTCGATTTGTGGATTCGTGATTCTTGATTGGTGCCCAATCACCAACCAATCAACATTCAAAGATCAAGAATCCACCATGCTCAAGGCATCCTGTCGAGGAACGCGTAGTAGGTGCTGGTTCCGACGATGTGGCCGTCCATGGCTTTCATGACGTCGGCACGCGTGGCCTCAGGCGGCAGCGTCAACATCTGGTCGAGCGCATACAGCTTGAACTGATAGTGAAGCGGTCCCACGCCCGCCGGCGCGCATGGCGGTCGATACCCCACGATGCCGCGTCCACCGGCAACCTGCCGGCTGCCGTCGGGCAGCGACGCGCCGACCGGAACTCCCGCAGGTATCTCAGTCGCGGTCGGTGGAATGTTCCAGC
This sequence comes from Vicinamibacteria bacterium, assembly GCA_025924295.1. Classification (GTDB taxonomy): domain Bacteria; phylum Acidobacteriota; class Vicinamibacteria; order Vicinamibacterales; family UBA2999; genus Gp6-AA40. The sequence goes on along the minus strand of JAICEG010000001.1, from coordinate 13,956 downwards.
GCACCCAGAACATCTCTTCGGTGATGCCCTTGGCCGGATGATTGTCGGGACCGTTCACCATCAGCGTGAAGCTCGCGGTCTCCTTGGGCACGTTCGTCCACCGGAGCGGAGGAGATCCGGGCGTGGCGCCCTCGGCGTAGCAGGTGAACTGCAGAGGCAGGCTCGCGCCGTCCGGGAAGCCGGGGCTCGTCAGGCGTAATCTCGGTGGCTGGGGAGCACGTGCGCCCTGTGCTGGCGCTGCTGGCTGCTGCGCCGTGGCGGTGATGGCGCCAAAGGCGAGGAGGAAGACGAGCAGTCGTCCGATCATGTGACCCTCCGTCAGGCAGCGCGGACTGTAGCACACGGCGGTCTAAAAAGACCGGCCGCTAGATGGCTGCCTCCCCGAAGCCTGGCAAAGAGGCGGGCCTGCCGGCCGTAGCCTTGGCGAAGGCCGGTGATATACCTGTTTGACAGTCTGGCCACTGTGCTTTACGCTCCGGTGCGCGAATCGCAAACGCACCCACCAAGCTGAGGCACCGACTATGCGTACAACTCTGTTCGCCCTCGTCATGCTCGTGCTTGCCGTTGCCCAGGCGGACACCGGCGCTGCCCAGAATGCGGCGCAGGCGGTTGGCGATCCCGCCAACGGCAAAGCCGTGTTCGCCTTCGGCAATACGTCCTGCACGAATTGCCACGGCCTCGAGGCACAGGGGGGATGGGGACCGGATCTCGCCGGGCGGAGGATCACCTACGACCAGGCCGTCGCGGCCATCAGGAATCCGATGTGGAGGATGCCTGCTTTCGTGCCGTCGCAGCTGAGCGACAAGGAAATCCTCGACATGGTCACCTACTGGAACACGCTGCCGTTCGCCCCGGCGATCGGGAAGTGGCGGAACGAGGCGCCGGCAACCGGCCCGCGCGCGCAGCAGCTCGCCGTGAACATCCTCGGGTGTGGACAGTGTCACGGGAACACGATGAGCACACCTCGCCACGGCGCCGCCGGGATGAATGCCGACTTCGAGTGGTTCAAGAAGCAGGTCTACAACCACGCGACCGTGATGCCGGAACAGTGGAAGCAGCTCGACGCCGAACGGCAGCGCGGCCGGGTGCGGATGGGCAATTTCTCGCCCAGACGAGTGCCCGAATCGCAGCTCAAGGAAATCTGGGACTGGATGAACGAGCTCGGAATGGTGGTCCCGCTCGTCGCCCGGCTCACCGGCGGACAACCATCCGCGACCGGCACGACCTACACCCTGGAAGTCGAGAACGAGGGGCTCAGGGACAAGGGGCTGACCGCCGAGGATCTGACGATCACGCTCACGCTGCCGGACGGCACCAAGGCCGTGTCGGCAACAGGCACCGGATATCAGGGCACCCGGAAGGACGAGAAGTCGAACGCCGATGTGGCCGTGTGGCGCGTGCCCCAGCTCGTGGCGCACGAGCATCAGAACTTCACCATCACGCTGTCGGGCACTCCTGCGGCGGACGCGGTTCCGCGCGGGACGGTCGCCTATGCGAAGCCGACCGCGAAGGCTGATGCGGTCGTGAATTTTGCGCTGCAGCGGCCGGGAGGCCGTGGAAGGGGTGGCGTCTAGCTGCCTACCCCCGCCGCGTAATTGACGCGTTGTAGTCGTGAACGTAAGATGCCCGGACCTGCCGGTCAGGGACTCGAGGAGCACTGGAGATCAGGAGCCAGCGGAATGAACTCGTCGCGCATCGTTCTGCGGCTGTCGTTCGTGGTCCTGGCCGTGACCGTCGCCGCAGGTCACACCATTTTGGCCCAGGCGGATCTCGCCGGGCTCTGGCGTCCGCAGCCGCGCAACCAGGACGGGAGCGGGATGATCGGCGACTATGCCGGCGTGCCCGTCAGCCCGGCGGGCCGGTGGCGCGCCGAGACCTGGTCGCCTGACGACTACGATCTGGCTGAGTACGCGTGCCGTCCGCACGCGTGGGACTACTCACTGGAAGGTCCGCTCTCCCAGATGCGGGTCTGGTCGGACGTCGATCACGCAACCCAGAAGGTCATCGCCTATCACGGGCATCTCAATCAGCAGGAGCAGGAGACCACCATCTGGATGGATGGCCGCCCGCATCCGCCTGCCAACGCGTTGTTCACGTGGAGCGGGTTCACGACCGGCGCCTGGGAAGGCGACGTCCTCGTCACGACCACGACGCATCTCAAGGAAACCTACATCCGACGCTCGGGGCTGATGCGGAGCGATCGTTCCATCGTGCGATCGCGGTGGCGGCGCATGGGCGACTACCTGCAGATCACGTCGATCCTCTATGACCCCGTCCTCATGGCGGAGCCCTACATCCGCACCACGATGACCTGGGTCGAGGATCCCACGCTCGTCGTCGCTCCCTACCCGTGCGAAGAGGCGACGGAGGTGGCGGTGCCACGAGGCGAAGTGCGGCACTTCCTTCCGGGGCAGAGCCTGTTGCCAGGCTTGAATCCCAACCTCACCGATCGATTCAACACGCCGTATGAGGCGAGGCTCGGGGGACCGGAGACGATGTATCCGGAGTACATCGCCAAGATGAAGACGTTCCCGAAGCGCGAAGGGTTGAAGCGCGGGGACCTGGGTCGTGGAGGCGGAGGAGGGGGCGGAAATTGAAGCCACTTCATCGTCATCTACCCGCGTCGCGTCTGCTGCTCGCCTGCGTAGCGGCGGCGTTCGTGTTCGCGCTGCTGATCCCCGCCGAGCGGGTCTACACCCAGGCTGCTCAGGGGGCAGGCCAGAAACAGGTCTGGCCGCCCAAACTGGAAGAACCAGCAGCCGGGGAGGTTGAGGTCCTCCCCGTACGGGGCCAGGTGTCCGTCATCATCGGCGCCGGTGGCAACGTCACCGTGCAGACGGGAGAGCAGGGCATCCTCCTCGTCGATACCGGCATCGCCTCGATGAGCGACAAGGTATGGGCTGCGGTGCAGCGCATCGCCCCGCCACGCAAGCCGCTTCGTTATGTGATCAACACGACCGAGCATCCCGAGCACACGGGCGGCAATGCCGTAATCGCGGGCAAGGGGGAGACCGTTCCGCTGCGCGACGCGAACTACACGGCTGGTCCGCAGGGAACGATCCAATACAACCGCGCATCGGTTGTGGCGCATCAGAACGTGCTCAACCGGATGTCGGCGCCCACGGGCCAGAAGTCTCCGACTCCACCCGACTCGTGGCCGGACAATACCTACGCGATCGATCAGAAGCGGTTCTACTTCAACGACGAGCCCGTCGTGATGATGAACCTCCCGGGAAACACCGACGGCAACACCGTCGTGTTCTTCCGCAAGTCCGATGTCATCAGCACCGGCGACCTCATCGACCTGACGCGCTACCCGCAGATCGATCTCAAAGCCGGCGGCAGCATCCAGGCCTTCGTGACCAGCCTCAACAAGCTGATCGATCTGTGTGTCCCTGAGTCACATGGTGCCGGGGGCACGCTGATCGTTCCTGGTCACGGGCGCATTGCCGATCACGCCGAGGTCGCGTACTACCGCGACATGCTGTACATCGTTCGCGATCGCATCCAGGACATGATCGACAAGGGCATGACGCTGGCACAGGTGAAAGCCGCGCGACCGACGCGCGACTATGACGGCCGCTATGGAAGCACCACGGGTGCGTGGACGACCGACATGTTCGTCGAAGCAGCATTTGCGAGCTTGAGCAAGAAATGAGGCCCGTCGCTTACCTCACCGCTGTCGCGCTCGTGTTGAGTCTGGCCGGCGCGTCCGCCGTACTGGCGCAGGGACAGGGGCGCGGGCGTGGCGCCGCGGCCGGACCGCCGCCCACTGCGCGCGCGGCGGCACCGAAAGACTTCACGGGCTATTGGGTGTCGATCGTCACCGAGCATTGGCACCTGCGGATGCTGGTCCCACCGAAAGGTGACTACAGCATGCTGCCGCTCACGCCCGAAGCGCGCAAGATCGCCGATACGTGGGACCTCGGTAAATCGAAAGCGGAACCCGATCAATGCAAGGCCTATGGCCCGCCTGCCTTGATGCGCGTGCCGGGCCGTGTGCATTTCCACTGGGTTGACGACAACACGCTGCAACTCGACACCGACGCCGGCACGCAGACACGAACCCTCAGATTCGGTGCCCCGGCACCGGCCGGGCAGGCTCCGCAACTCCAGGGCTACTCGGTCGCGTCCTGGGAATTTCTTGGCTCCCGCGGCCGCGGTGGTGCGGTCCCGAAGGGGACGGGGCAACTGCGCGTGCGCACGACCCGCATGACCGGGGGCTACCTGCGCAGGAACGGCGTCCCCTACAGCGAGGACGCGTCCGTGGACGAGTACTTCGACACCTTCACCGAGCCCAACGGTGATACGTGGCTCCTCGCCACGACGATCGTGACGGATCCGAAGTATCTGACCCAGCCGTACACGTCGACGGTTCCGTTCAAGAAAATCCCCGATCGCCAGGGATGGGATCCCACGCCCTGTAAAGCCGACGAACCCCGCTGATCCTGGAGGCCGCGATGCCACGGACGATTTGGAAGGGCTCTGTGGCGGCAGCGATGTTGGCACTGGCGGGCGCGTCCGTCATGTACGCCCAGCAGCCGGCCGCCCCCGACACGATTCTCGTCAACGGCAAGATCATCACCGTCGACGATCGCTTCAGTATTGCGCAGGCGGTGGCTGTGACCGGCGATCGCTTCTCGGCCGTTGGCACAAACGCGGAGATCACGAAGCTGGCAGGTCCGAAGACTCGTCGCATCGACCTGCGCGGGCGCGCGGTCACACCCGGGCTCATCGACAACCACGGCCACTTCATGGAAGAGGGCGCCTATTGGCAGCTCGAGCTCCGTCTCGACGGTGTCGAGTCGCGCAAGCAGGCTGCCGAGATGATCCGAGAGCGCGCCAAGGTCAAGGGGCCGGGACAGTGGGTGTTCACGCTGGGTGGTTGGTCGCCGGACCAGTTCGCGGATGATCCGCGCCCGTTCACACGGGAAGAGCTCGACAAGATCGCGCCGAACAATCCGGTCTTCCTGCAGTTCACGCGCGAGCAGACCTTCGTGAACAGCCGCGCGATCGAAGCGACCGGGATGGACAAGATCAACGAGCCCTGGGTCGTGCGTGACTCGAACGGCCGGCCGACCGGCGTCATCAACGGCGATGGGGGCACAGGGCAGATTCGAAACGCTGCCGGCTTCCTCAAGGAACTGCCGAAAGACATCTTCGAGTCGAGCAGCATGCAGATGCTCAGGGATCTCAACAGCTCCGGCCTCACATCGTCGGGTGGTGGATGTCAGTACGAAGACATCTATCGTCAGTGGCAACGTGAGAATCGCCTGAGCATGCGGTTCTTCTGTTTCCGAACTGCCGGGGGCGGTGGACGTGGCGGAGGCGTGGACCAGGTCATCGCCGCGATTCCGAAGCTGCGCTACTTCGATGGCGACGAGTGGATCGATCACGTCAACTGGGGCGAGCGCCTGGTCAACACCCCGGACACCATCAACGACACGAAGCCGACGGCGCCGCCGGAGCTGTGGGCGAGCTGGGGACAGATGGCGCGCGCGGCGGCGAAGGCCGGGATCACGATCTTCATCCACACGACGATGGAGTGGACCGTCGAGGAGCAGCTTCGTCAGGTCGAGCAGATCGCGAAGGAGATGCCGATCCGGCACCTGCGCTGGTCGTTCGTGCACATGGAAGGCGTGACCCCGCCGCAGATCGAGCGCATGAAGCGGCTGGGGATGTACATTGGTGTGCACCCTCGTGGTGTGATCTCAGGCGCCGCGTTCATTCGTCGGCGCGGTGAGCGCGGCTACTCGATGCCGCCGCTCAAGGCGATCCAGGACAGCGGGATCCAGTGGGGCTTTGGGACCGACGCGTTCGAGGTCAACCAGTATCGTCCGTTCATGACGCTGTATTGGGCAGTGACCGGCAAGATGGTCGGTGGCAAGGTCGTCAACCATCAGCCGATCGATCGCGAAGACGCGCTCATCGCACACACGCGCAAGAACGCGTATTTCTTCGTCCGCGAGAACGACCTCGGCTCGATACAGTCCGGCAAGCTTGCCGATCTCGTGGTGATCGATCGTGATTACCTGACGATCCCGGCTGATCAGATCAAGGACATCAAGCCGGTGATGACGATGGTCGGCGGGCGGGTCGTCTACGAATCGTCGCCGACGACGTCGACGCAGTAAAGAGAGTAGGATTCAGCGTAGTGTCCGGCTTCAGCCGGACCTGGAGAATCACGATGAGATATTGGGTGTCGGCGTTCGTGGTAGCCGTGGTGACGGTGGGCATGTTGTCGGTCTACGCACAGCAGCCGGCGCCGGCAGACATGATCCTCACCAACGGCAAGATCATCACGGTTGACGATCAGTTCTCGATCGCCCAGGCCGTCGCGATCCGTGGCGACCGCATCGTGGCCGTGGGGACGAATCAGAACATCACACGCCTGGCTGGGCCGAACACGCGCCGCATCGACCTGCGCGGCCGATCCGTGGTGCCGGGGCTCATCGATAACCACGCGCACTTCCAGGAAGAAGGCGCCTACTGGACACTCGAATTGCGCTTCGACGGCGTCGACTCGCGCAAGCAGGCGCTCGAGATGATCCGCGCCAAGGCGAAGGAAGTCGGCGCCGGCAAGTGGGTGTTCAACCTCGGGGGCTGGTCGCCCGATCAGTTCACCGACGACAAGAAGCCGTTCACCCGCGACGAGCTGGACAAGGTATCCCCGAACAATCCCGTCTTCCTCCAGTTCACGCGGTCGGCGCAGTACCTCAACAGCAAGGCGATCGAGGAGCTCAAGCTCGAGCAGCGCAAGGAGCCGTGGATCGAGCGCGACGCGAACGGGCGGGCGACCGGCATCACCGGTGTCGCCGGCCGCAACACGCTGTTCGACCAGGCCGGGTTCCTCGACGCGCCCAACGGAGGCAAGGCCAATCTGCCGATGGACGTCATCATCGCGAGTCAGAAGGTCATGCTCAGGGATCTCGCCAAGGCCGGTTTGACCGCGTCGGGTGGCCAGTGCCTGTGGGAAGACCTCTACCGCCAGTTCCAGAAGGAAGGTACCGCGAGCATGCGCTTCTTCTGCCAGAAGACCGTGCCCGGCGGGGGACGTGGCGCCGGCGCGCAGGAGAAGATGATCGCGCAGCTTCCCTCGCTTCGCTTCCACGACGGCGACGAGTGGATGGACAACTCGAACTACGGTGAGCGGTTCCCCGGTGGTGGCGGCGGAGACGTCATCGCGCCCGGTCCCGAACCTATCGCAGCGCCGGAAGTGTGGGACGCATGGGGCCGCTTCGCGCTCGCGGCCGCCAAGGCTGGCATTCCCGTGCAACTCCACTCGGTCACCGAAATCGCGATTGGCGAACAGCTCACGCAGCTCGAGAAGATCAGCAAAGAGGTCAACCTGCGCCCGCTCCGGTGGTCGTTCATGCACATGGAAGGTGTGACCCCGTCACAGATCGAGCGCATGAAGAAGCTCAACATGTTCATTGCTCTCAACCCGCGTCCGATCGTGTCAGGCGGGCTGCTCCATCGCATCCAGGGGGACAAGGGCAACGCCATGCCGCCCATGCGCGAGATCCAGGAGAGCGGCATCATGTGGGGATTCGGAACAGATGCCTTCGAGGTCAATCAGTTCCGGCCCTTCCAGATGTTGTATTTCGCGGTGACCGGCAAGATGGTCGGCGGGACGGTGGTCAATACGCATACGGTCAGCCGTGAGGCCGCGTTGATCGCGCACACGCGGAACAACGCATACCTGTTCTTCCGCGAGAACGATCTCGGCTCGATTCAGGCAGGCCGGTTTGCCGATCTCGTCGTGACCGACAAGGACTACCTGACCGTGCCAGCGGATCAGATCAAGGACATCACGTCGGTGTTGACGATCGTCGGGGGCCGGGTCGTCTACGACGCCGCGGCGGGGGAGCGGTCGACGGCGACCAGGTAATCAGGAACGGGGCAGGTTCGCGGCAGGCTTGCCCTGGAGGGTGGGTGTTCCGCGCTCGACTGCGCGCCTCGCACAGCGCAGCAGCTCGAAGGCATCGAATGGCTTGCGGAAGAACGCGAACGCACCCAGGCGGAGCGCTTCGGTCTCGGTGACGCCGCCATCGAAGCCGGTGATCAGAATCGCCGGCAGGGCGGCCGGCGTTCGCACCACAATCGCCAGGAGCTCCAGTCCGCTCATGCGGCCAAGGTGAACATCGGCAATGAGACAGGCGCGAGCGTCGTCGCGCGGCTGCTCGAGGAATTCCTCGGCCGACGAGAACGTCTGCACCGACCACCCGGACGAGCGGAACAGCCGCTGCAGCGCGAATCGCAGCGACGCATCGTCATCGACTACGAACACCGTGGGGTCCGCGGCGTCGCTCAATTCCACGTCTCCGACCGCATCGACCGTGATGGTTGTTTGACGGGCGCCTCCTCGACCGGCGCCAGCGCGGCGAGGCTGAACCAGCAGGTCAGCCCGTGGTCCGGGTTGGGTCTCGCCGAGATCAGCCCGCCGTGCGCGTCGATGATCGTTCGGCAGATGGACAGACCCAGCCCCATTCCATCGGTTGTCGTCGTGAAGAACGGCTCGAACATCCGGTCGAGCTGATCGTCCGGACACCCGACTCCGCGATCCGATACCGACACGACCACCCATCCGTCCTGTGCGGCCGTGGTGAGTCGCACCTGCCGCCGGCTGGCGTCGACCGAGCGCACCGCCGTGCACGCGTTCATCAGCAGGTTGAGCACGACCTGCTGGATCTGGATGCGGTCGCAGTAGACGTGTTTGAGATCCGGCGCCAGTGCGACGTCGAGCGCGATCTGATGGCGGATCATGTCGCTGTGGACGAGCGCCGATACTTCCGTGACCAGCGAATTGACCTCGACCTTGTCGTACTCGCGGCGCTCTTTCCTGAGCATCGATCGCAGCTGGCGCAGGACATCGTCGATGCGGCGGCTGTCGCTCTGGATGTCGTTGAGCGCGGCGCACACCTCTGTGACATCGGGTTGTGCCGCCTCGAGCATGACCAGTGCGGTGTGGGCGTTGGTCGTGATCGCGGCCAGTGGCTGGTTGATCTCGTGAGCGAGGGAGCCGGTCAATGTTCCGAGGGCCATCACCCGTCCGACATGCGCGAGCTCGTCCTGCACCTCGCGCGCGCGGTGCTGCGCGCGCTTCTGTTCGGTCATGTCGCGCACCAGGCACAGCACGCGATCGCGATCCGAGGGAACAGCACGCACTTCGTAGAATCGCAGGCCATCACCGATCGGGAGCGAGTATTCGAACGTGACCAGTTGATCCGACTGCAGCGCATCGGCGACGCAACCGGAAATGCGTGTCGCCAGGTCAGGTGGCAAAACGTCGCCAAGGCGCCGGCCGATGAACTGGTCGGGCGGCAGCATGAGATGGCTTTGATCTTTGGCGTGAAACTCGAGGAACTCGCCCTCTTTGCTCAAGAGAAAGAGCCAGTCCGGGAGCGCCTTCACGATCGCGGCTTGTCGTGCCTCGGCTTCCCTGCGCGCGGTGACGTCCAACCCGACTGACAGGACGCAGCGCTGGCCTTCGACCGTGATCGTTTCAGCGGAGAGGATCGCCCACATCGTGCGGCCCGACTTCGTGCGCAGGGTCACTGCGCGTTCCGGCGAACGTCCGTGTTCGAGCAGATCGGTATAGAAGCGTGCCCGCTCTGCGAGAACGGGCCACATGTCGAGCTCCGCCGAGCTGCGCCCCATCACCTCGCTCTTGCTGTAGCCCATTTGCCGCTCGAAGCTGTGGTTGACGTCCACGAACCGCCCCCCGTCGAGGGAGGTGATGGTCATCGCGCATGGGCTCGCGTGAAAGGCGGATGCAAACTTTTCCTCGGATCGCCGCAGTTCCTGTTCAACCAGCTGCCGTTTCAAGATTTCCGTCTGCAGCGCCACGACTTCTTCTGAGACCGCGCGGCCGCGGTTGACGCTCTCGTTCAGGGCACGTTCTGCCCGTTGATGTTCTTCGACGAGCAGGAGCATCATGCCCAGGCAGATGCCTCCTGTGAATGCAACGTCGAGGAGGATCAGATCGACGGCGTTCAACACCGCCCGGTCGGCGACACCGGTGAACGCACTCGCGTAGGCGGCGCGCAGCAGGGTGGATGCAAAGAACAACTGATTGAGGCCGTAAATCAGGCACGAGATTCCCGTGATGGTGGTTGCCCACGACCGGGTCACACGCGCGCGCTGGAAGAACACCCAGGCGCAGAACAGCAGAACACTGCCGAGCGCCAGAGTACGCGCTCCCTGACGAACCGAAAAGCTCGCGATGGGATCGACCCAGAGCTCGGATGCGGTGTACGTCAGTACACCGATGACGAAGGCTGCGCCGAGCCCGGCAACAGCCACTCTCTTTCCAATAGCGCGGGGGGACGAAAAGCTGACGACACCGAACGCGAGCAGCGGCACCGTCATGAATCCAGCGGTTATGGCGATCAGCACGAGGCCGTTGCGCAGCAGCGAGCCGGGCGCGAGTGTGGCCGCAATCCGGGAGACGACGAGGAAGATGGCTGACGCGGTCCACGCCCACGCCCACCAGCGATTCAACTCCTGGCGACGGAGATGCCGAGAGAGCGACCACAGCACTGCGGCCAGGAACAGGGTGACCAGGGTCTGCGCCGACACGAGCGAAAGAAATGTGCTCAATGGGCGGTCTCGCCGTCGGGACAGACGCGCGGGGTGAGTGTCGCCAACTCAGGGATGACAGGAATCCTAACGCGCTGGAAGTTGACAGACAAGGCCGCGTTTCCTAATGTGTGCCCGAGTCCGCGCGGCGTTGCGGAGCTTCTCGAGTCCCGGCGAGGAGAATTCCCATGCACACGACGGTCAGACCGTTAGTGTTCGTCTTCACGGTATCTCTGTCCCTGCTTCCCGCGGCCGCACTCGCCCAAGCTCAGCCGTCAGCAGTCCGGGCCTACGACACGCTTCCCGATTGGAGCGGCGCCTGGTCGATGGTGGGGGGAACGGTCTTCGATCGCGCTACGCAGACAGGCCAGGGCGGTGCGACCGCGGCTGGCGTCAGGTCGCACCCTCCCTACAACGCGGAGTGGGAAGCGATCTACAAGTCTCATCTGGAGCGGCGCGACAAGAATCTCTTTCCCGATACGATCTCGAACTGCGGCGTGCCGGCAGGATTCCCTCGCCACTTCAACCTTCCCGATCCGTACGAATTCGTCGTTCGTCCGGAGCAGGTGTGGGTGCTGACCGAGAACGGCCCCAACGTTCTGCGCATCTACACCGACGGCCGGAAGCACCTCGAAGATCAGTGGGCGACCTACACCGGCGATTCGGTGGGTCATTGGGAGGGCGACACGCTCGTGTTCACAACGGTGGCGCTGAAGGGCTATCGCGACAAGGACGTGATTCTCGACAGGACCGGTCTCGTCCTGAGCGATCAATCGCGTGCGACGACTCGCATTCGCAAGACCGATCCGAAGACCATCCAGGTCCAGATGACGATCGAAGATCCAAAGGCGTTGACCAAGCCGTGGGTGGTGACCAAGCAGTTCACGAAGATGCCCGAGGGCACGCGTGTCTACGACTATGGCTGCGCCGAGAACAACCGTAATCCGGCCGACATCGACACGGGCAAGACGCTGGTCATCGGTCCTGACGGCAAGCCGCTCAACAAGGAATAATCAGCAGCGAGGTATTCGCCATGAGGACGCACGCGCTTCTCGGGGCTCTCGCGTTCGCCGCACTGCTCGCGGCAGGTGCGCCGGTCACCGCGCATCACTCGGGGGCGGGGTTCAATAGCGACAAGGTGATCGAGCTGACTGGAACGATCAAGGAGTTCCAGTTCACCAATCCCCACACGTGGATCCAGATCATCGTCGAGGACGACAAGGGCGCGAAGGTGGAGTGGAGCGTCGAGTGGGGAAGTCCCAATTCGCTCGGCCGCCAGGGCATCCGTCCGTCGACGTTTCCGCCCGGCGCGAAAGTGACGATGCGCCTGCGGCCGATGATCAATGGTGCGCCGGCTGGCGGCTTCGTCGGTGCAAAGTTCGAGGACGGGAGGACGGTCGGCCGCTGGGAGTGACGTAACGCAGGAGGTGTTGCCGTGAGATTGACATTCGCGTTCCTTCTCGTCGCCATCGTTCTCTGCGGATCCCGAGCGCTCCCCGCCCATCACTCGATTGCGGGGGAGTTCGACACATCGAAAACGGTGATGTTGAAGGGGAGCGTGACCAGGATCGAATGGACCAATCCGCATGCCCGGATCTACATCGACGTCGCGCAGCCGAACGGGACGGTCGTCAACTGGAACGTCGAGCTGGCCGCCGTCAGCGCGCTCGCGCGGAACGGTTGGACGAGAAACGCGCTCAAAGTGGGTGATACGGTGACCGTCGACGGGTTCCACGCGAGGTCGGGCGCACCTATCGCGAACGCGCGATCGGTTGTACTCCCTGACGGACGCAAGGTGTTCTCCGGCACGGCGGACCAGTAACGCTCATCGGAGAGACTTCCGTGAGAACTACCTTCCTCATCTCGGCACTGGCTCTGACGACATTTGTGCTGTCGGCACAAACACCGGAACAGGGCCAGTCATCGATCAGCACTCAGCGGCGCGCGGGACCTCCGTCGGGTCCCGTCCCACGTTTGCCGGACGGGACCATCGATCTCAGCGGCGTCTGGGTCGGTGGCGGTCCCATCAACGACATCGAACGCGAAGGAGGGCTCAAGCCCGGCGAGCTCGACGCGCTGATGCTCCCTTCAGCGAAAGCGCTCATGGCCACCAGGGACGTCACCCAGGAGCCGCACAATCGCTGTCTCCCGATGGGCGTGCCGCGAACGACGCCGTTTCCGTTTCGCATGGTGCAGACGCCCACACACAAGGCTGCGACTCACCTCTTCATCCTGCAAGAGGGCAACATCCATAGCTACCGGCAGGTGTTCATGGATGGGCGCAAGCACCCTCCCGATCCCGACCCGACCTGGTATGGCCACTCGATCGGATGGTGGGAGAAAGACACGCTCGTCATCGATACCGTCGGCTACAACGACAAGTTCTGGTTCGACCGCCGCGGGACTCCTCACAGCGAGCAACTGCACACCATTGAGCGATGGACGCGCCTGGATCTCGGCCGCATGGAGAACAAGGTGACCATCGACGACCCTGGCGCCTTCACGAAGCCGTTCACGGTGACCTTCATGGCGACGCTCAGCCCGCCCGGGGACGAGCTGATGGAATACATCTGCCAGGAGAACAATCAATACGGCGTGCACACGATTCCCGGCTTCAACCCGCTGACGGGCGAAACCAAGAAGTGAAGCGTGACTATCCAAAGGATTCTCGGTGTCTCGGTGTCCCTGTGTGTCGTAGTCGGTGTGATGAGCGGAGCGCCACTTGCCCGTGCATCGCAGCAGGGCAGCGGCGCTCTGGATGTCGTGCAGGTCCGACCCGATTTCTACATGATCGCGGGCGCCGGCGGCAACGTGGCCGCGCAGATCGGTCCGGCGGGCGTCGTTCTCGTGGACACCGGATCGGCGCAGATGGCAGACGCGGTGCTGGCGGCCGTCAAGCGGCTGACCGACCGCCCGATTCGCTATGTCATCAACACCAGCGCCGACGCCGATCATGTCGGTGGCAATGACAGGCTCTCGAAGGCGGGGCAGACGATTCTGGGTCATCAAGGAAGCAGCGGCGTGAGCGAGGAGGTCTATACGAGCGGTGGGGCGGCCGGTGTCCTCGCGCACGAAAACGTCTTCACCAGCATGAGCGCGCCAGGGTCTCCATTTCCCTTTGCGGCGCAGCCAACGAAGACCTATACGGGCCGCAGCTATCCCATGTATCTCAACGGCGACGGCATCCAGGTCATATACATGCCCGCCGCCCACTCCAACGGCGACAGCATTGTCTTCTTCAGGCGCGCCGATGTGATTGTGACCGGTGACATCCTCGATACGAACCACTTTCCTGTGATCGATATGGCGAAGGGCGGGAGCATCCAGGGGGAGATCGATGCCTTGAACGGCATCCTCGACATGATGATCCCGCCG